>JBKJON010000536.1:0-9365 GCA_046595715.1 Marmoricola sp. | reverse complement strand
CGGGGCGGTGGGCACCACCCCAGTCTCACACCGGCCGCCCAACCCTCGAGCGGTCAGGGATCATGAGAGCCGACACCGACGCGGTGTCGACGTCAAAGGCGGAGGTCGCATGTACGTTCCACGCTTCAACACCATGGGCGACCCCGAGATCCCACGGCTGGTGGCCGCGGTGGGCTCGGCCGAGCTCGTCACGGTCGGACCCGACGGCTACCCCTGCGCCACACTGCTGCCCGTGGTCTGGGAGGCAGGGCGCCTCGTCCTGCACATGGCGCGGGCCAACCCGCAGTGGAAGACGATCGCGCCGGGCTCCCCCGCGCTCGCGGTGGTCGCCGGGCCGCAGGCCTACGTCTCCCCGTCCTGGTACCCGTCCAAGGCCGAGCACGGCCGCGTCGTACCGACCTGGAACTACACGGCCGTGCACTTCACCGGCCGCGTCCAGGTCCACGACGACCCGGCGTGGCTGCGCGAGGCGGTGACCCGGCTGACCAAGCTCAACGAGGGGCGACGTGACCGGCCGTGGTCGGTGGACGATGCCCCTGCCACCTTCGTCGACCAACAGCTGAAGGCCATCGTCGGCATCGAGCTGTCCATCGAGAAGGTCGAGGGCAAGGCCAAGCTCAGCCAGAACCGGTCGGCGGCGGACCGGTCGGGTGTGGTCGAGGGCCTGCGCCTGGAGGGCGGCGACCGCGAGCACGCCGTCGCCGACCTCATGGGGGACCAGCACGACCGAACGACCCCGTGAGACGACTGTGCCCGGCCCCACCGTGGCTGGGACCGGGCACGACGTCGAACAGGTGAGCGCCTACGTGTAGAACTTGTCGATCATGTCGGCGTAGTTCTTCTCCACGATGCTGCGCTTGACCTTCATCGACGGAGTCAGCTCACCCGACTCCACCGAGAGGTCGTGGTCGAGGATCTCGAACTTCTTGATGGTCTCCCACCGGTTGAGCTGGCTGTTCAAGGTCTCGACGTAGCCGCTGACCAGATCGACGGTCTTGGCGTCCTTCATGAGCTCCGGGTAGGACTTGTCGCCCAGACCGTTCTCCTCCGCCCAGCCGACCATGGCGTCCGGGTCGAGGGTGACCAGCGCGACGCAGTAGTTGCGCTGGCTGCCGAAGACCATGAACTGGCTCGCGTAGGGGCACACGGCCTTGAACTTGGCGTCGATCGCCGGGGGGGCGATGTACTTGCCGCCGGAGGTCTTGAACAGCTCCTTGATCCGACCGGTGATCTTGAGGTGCCCGTCGGAGTCGAGTGATCCCTTGTCGCCGGTGCGCAACCAGTCGTCCTCGGTGAGCGTCTTGGCCGTCTCCTCGGGGAGGTTGTGATACCCCTCCATGACGCCGGGGCCACTGATCTGGATCTCGTCGCCCTCGCCGAGCCGCACCTTGCTGCCGGGGAACACCGGGCCGACGGTGCCGAACTTGTTGTCGTCGGGCAGGTTCACGAACGAGCCGGCTGCCGACTCGGTCAAGCCGTAGCCCTCGAGGACCAGGATGCCTGCCGCGTTGAACCACTCGGCGATGTCCTGGTTCAGCGCCGCAGCACCCGAGATGAAGAAGCGCACCCGGCCGCCGAACCGGTCGCGGATCTTGGAGAAGACGAGCTTGTCGAACACCGCGAACTGCGCCTTCAGCGACAGCGGCACGGGCTTGCCGTCCCGCTTGAGTGCCGCGACCTTGCGACCGACGTCGAAGGCCTTGAGGAAGATCTTCTCCTTGGCACCGCCCTCAGCCGCCTGCATCGTGACGATGCGGCCGTGCGCCTTCTCGAAGATGCGCGGCGCGGCCCCCATGAAGGTCGGCTTCACGATCGCCAGGTTCTCGATGATCTTGTCCACCCGGCCGTCGACGGCGGTAGGGAAGCCGCACGCCAGCTGGGTGGAGAGCAGCACCTTGCCGAACGAGTGCGCCATCGGCAGCCACAGGAACTGCAGGTCGGTCTCGTCGAGGATCTTCTGGGACTGGATGGCGGCACCCTCGTAGGTCCACGAGGACTGACGCAGCCGGACCCCCTTGGGCCTGCCGGTGGTGCCGGAGGTGTAGATCAGTGTGGCCAGGTTGCTGGGCTCGATCGCGTCGATGGCCTGGGTCACCGCGTCGGCGTTGCCCGCGAGGTGCTTCTCGCCCAGGGCGCTCAGGTCGTCGAGCGTGATCACCCAGTCGTCCTCGGCGGCACCGTCGAAGACCACCACCTTCTCCAGGTGCGGGAGCTCGGTCCGGTGCGCCTTGATCTTGGCGACCTGCTCAGCGTCCTCGGCGAAGACCACGTGGCACTCGGAGTCGGAAAGGATGTAGGAGACGTCCTCGGCCATGGTCGAGGGGTAGACGGTGGTCGTGGCACCACCAGCGCACATCACGGCCAGGTCGGCGAGGATCCACTCGACGCGGGTGCCCGAGGCGATACCCACCCGCTGCTCGGTGCCGATCCCCAGGGCGAGCAGACCGGCGGCGAGCTTCTCCACCCGGTCGCCGGTCTCCTTCCAGGTGAGCGAGATCCACGACTCACCGTCGGCGGCCGGATAGCGGTAGGCCTCTCCGGCCGGGCTCTTGTGGACCCGGTCGCGGAACTGGACGGCGATGTTCGGCGCACGGTTCTCGATGAAGGAGGTGTCGGTGGTGACGGGAGACAATGGGTGCTCCTGGAAGGGCTGGGCGTGTCCTTGGACAGGACCGAGGTGGTAGGTGACTGGTAGGTAACCTAGATCACAGGACCGGCCTTGGCACCCCCCGCCCCACAGCAGAGGCCGCAACTTCTGCGAAACGCCGGAGAACTGGTGGACCGACGCAACCAGGTGGCACACGATCGCGGAGGAGGGGGCCGGCTCGACCTAGCTGACGTACTCCGCCACCCGGCGGCGTGCGACGCCGGCGAGATTCTCGACCTTGAGCAGCTCCGGCAGCAGCGCGGGCTCGCCCATCAGGGCCCGGAACATCATCGCGACCGTCACGCCGTGACCCGGCTGGTGCACCACCGTGAGGTCGTCACCGGCCCGGAGGCCCCCCTCCTGGATCACCCGGAGGTAGGGCCCGGGGCGACCCTTGGCGGCGAACCTCTTCACCCACGCGCGTTCGTCGTATCCGTTGAGCCGCTGCCAGTTCTTGAAGTCGTTGCAGGGGGTACGCACCATGGCCACCTCGAGCGTGACCGTGCCGACCAGCCAACGCTCCCCCACCTCGGACTCGTTGACGTCGATGCCCCGCGTGGTGAGGTTCTCGCCGAACTGCCCGTCGCGGATCTCCCGGCCGAGCTGGCCCTCCCACCAGTCGAGGTCCTCGCGGGCGAAGGCGTAGACCGCCTGGTCGAGCCCACCGTGATGCACTGTGTCGGAGACCTGGTCACCCTCGACGCCGAGGTGGGTCACGGGAACCGGACCGAGGACCGGGTGCTTGTCGATCGACGTACGGCCGATGCCGGCCCATGACTCCTTGCGCGGCGTGCCGACATTCACGGAGATCAGCTGCGCCATGGGGCCAGTCTTTCAGGACTCTTCCCCTCCCGAGAACGGGTTGGTGCTCACCCGGCGGGACGCAGCAGGACGGTCCAGGTGGTGGCCTTGGACGACGCGGCGTCGGTGGTGGAGACCTGGCCGCCCGTCGTCGCGGGGGACCCGCTGGCCAGGGCCGCGCCGGAGTCGGTGAGCAGGGCCGAGATCCGGCCACCACCCGTTCCGAAGGAGGAGACGCGCCTGGTCTCGCCCGAGGGAGTCGTCCACCTGCTGGTCGCGCTGTTCTTGTCCGACCAGTAGGAGACGCGCAACGCCCCGTCCGTGCTGTTGGCGACCGACGGCGTGGTGTGTGACGTCGAGCTTCCCGCCTCGGGAGCCCCGGTGATGCGGGCGATCGGGTTGGAGGTGTCGGCCCCACGGTAGGCGGCGAGGGTGAGGGCGACCTTGACGTACCTCGACCCGCTTGCCAGACGCACGGTGCTGCCCGCGTCCGAGGAGGTGGCCACCTTGCGCCACACGGTCGTCTCCTGCTCGTCGGTCACCCGTCCCACCTGGGTCCAGCCGGCTCCCGGGCCGGTGAGCGTCGTCGCGCTGCCCTGTGCGGCGAACAGCAGCAGGGCATCGCCGGTCCTCACGGTCGTCGGCACCTGCACTGTGAACGCGGTGCTGTTGACATTGGTGGAGGCCTGCCCGACGAAGCCGATGGGTGACGGGGTGCCGGCGACCACGACGTGCTCGGCGGAGTCGCTGGCCCCGGTGTCGTCGGTGACCGTGAGCGAGACCGTGTACCTCCCGCCCACCGGGAAGGTGTGCTCCTCGACCGACTCGGAGCCGGTCGTGCCGTCCCCGAAGTCCCACGCCCAGGTGACCACCCCGTCATCGGGATCCGTCGATCCCGAACCGTCGAGCGTGCAGGCGAGCCGGGAGCATGAGCTGCTGAACGACGCCGTGGGTGGCTCGTTGGCAGGGGGCGGGTCAACCCCGGAGGCTGGCCGGAGCAGAAGTGTCCAAGACGTGGCCTTGCTCGCGGCGGCGTTCGCGACTGCCGTCCGGCCACCCGTGGTCGCGGGGCCCCCCGCGGTGAGCGGCGTGCCTGAATCGGTCAGCAGGGTGTCGATGCGCCCTCCGCCGCCGCCGAAGCTGGAGGCGCGGTGGGTCTCGCCCGACGGTGCCGTCCACGTCGTGGTCGCGCTGTTCCTGTCCGACCAGTAAGAGACCCTGAGCGCACGCGTCGAGCTGGTCACGGTCGGAGTCGTGTGGGAGCCGGTCGAGCCCGGCTCGGCCGCACCGGTGACCGAGACGAGCGGTTCGTTCCTGTCGGTCCCGCGGTAGGCGACCAGCGTCAGGCCCACCTTCGTGTAGGTGGACCCGCTGCCGACGCGGACCGTCGAGCCGGCGTCCGAGGCCGTGGCGACCTTGCGCCACACCGTGGTCGCATGGCCGGCGTCGGTCACCCTCCCGACCTGGGTCCAGCCGGTGCCCGGGCCGGTCAGAGCCGATGTGGTGCCCTGGGAGACGAACAGCAGGAGGGCGTCGCCTTCCCGGACGGCCGCCGGCACCTGGGCCGCGAACGACATGGCGTTGGCGTTGGCGGTCGACTGGCCCACGAAGGAGATCGAGGACGGCTCCGGGTCGGGGTCAGGCGGGGGTTCCTGGCCTCCGTCCAGGTCGACGACCCGCTCGAGCCTGACCAGCTTGAGGTCCTGGTTGCCGACTCCGGGGGCGTCGTTGTTGTTGTCCTGGCAGACGAAGATCCCGCGGGGGTAGGACGGACCCAGGTTGGCCGTGGTCGCGGCGACACCGTCGGTGCGGTCGCAGTCGTCGGAGCTGTCGCCGTCGGAGACCCGGAAGCTCTTGACGAACGCGTTGCTGCCGTCGCGGCGGTAGACGTTGAAGAAGGACGCGTGGGGGTTCACGGCGTTCTGGTCGGAGACGATGATGAAACCCGCACCCGCGGGCTGGTCGACGAGCGTCACACCCTCGATGTCGTTGGTGAGGTGTCCCCCCTCGGAGGTGAGGACATCTACCGCCCGGCGGGTTGTGCCGCCCCTGGGCTCGGCGTCATAGCGCCACAACGCCACGTTCTCCTCACTGACGTAGAGCGCGCCGGTGTCGTCGTCGGCGACGCATCCCTCGGCCTCGGAGCCGACGGAGAGGGTGCGGACCGTCGTGCTCTCGAGCAGACCGTCGGCGTCCTTGTCCGTGAGCTCGAACTGGTTGAGCGTGCCCTGGATGGTGATGGAGATGCCGTAGACCTTGTGGCTGGTGGGGCTCTCGTAGAGGCAGAAGCCCTCGCCGCTGACGCCGATGGGCGCCGCCCCCTCGGTGACCTGCGAGAGCAGGCGGGTGTCAGGATCCGGCGAGTAGAAGCGCACGCCCCTCTGCACAACGCCGACGAGGTCGTGGCTGATGCCGTTGACCAGCACGCCCTGCCGCACGTCGACGTTTCCCCAGAACTGGTTGTCGAAGGTCAGTCGCTGCACCAACGAGCCGTCGAGGTCATAGGTCTCGAAGGCACCCCGCTTGTCGTTGCCCATCAGGAGCGACCTCGACGGATCGGTCGGGTGCACCCAGATGGCCGGGTCGTCCATGGCGTCACCCGAGTGTGCCACCGGTGCCGTCTCCGCATCGGAGCTGATCAGCTGCACCGGGTCGGCGGCCTGTGCAGTCGTCCCGAGGACGACGGAGATCAGCCCGGCGACCAGGAGGCTCACGGAGCAGACGGCGGTGAGGCGGCGTACACGGGACCTGGCCATGGAAGTCCCCCCGGGCAGAGTGTCGGTCTGCGGACCGTACGTCCATCGGACCCGGGCACGCAACGACCGGGGCGAATGCACGGATCCCTCCGGGCAGAGAGCCGAGGCCGACATCCAGGAGGCATACGCCGCGTTCGACGCCTTCAACACCGAGCTCCGGACCAATGGCAGCTGGGTGTTCGCAGGAGGGCTCGAGGAGCCCACCACCGCCACCGTCGTCGACGCCACCGGCCCCGACGTCCTGGTCACCGGCGGGCCGTACGCCGAGACCAAGGAACAGGTCGGCGGCTCCTGGGTCGTCGATGCTCTGGCCGGCAACCAGGCCGAGCAGGAGTTCCCGACGAGCCGGAGGGACGCCCTGCCCTCCTAGTCCTGGACCGCTTTGGCGACCGCGATGCACATCGTCAGGTGGTCGTCGGTCGAACCGAGCCGCTTCGCCTCGGGTGGATCCATCAACCGCTCGGTCGCGTGGTGGAGCATGCGTACGACCACCCAGTCGCGCGCCCTCTGCTCGTCGAGCTCGGCGTGATCCACCAGTGTGTGGAAGCGGCGTCGTACGCCGTCGCGGACGCTCTGCCCGCTCGTCGGGGCTTCCAGCTCGCCGAACCGGTTCCAGAGCATCGGCGCCAGCTCGTAGTGCGGGTCGCCGTTCATCGGCTTCGGGTCGATGGCCAGCCACGGTTCACGATCCGCGGCCATCACGTTCTCGTAGTGCAGGTCTCCGTGGATCATGGTCCCGGCGCTGCCCGGGTCGGCGGCGAAGTCACGCGAGAGCGAGATGGCCTGCTCCACCAGACGTCGGGGCAGGGGGGCGTTGCGGGGCAGGTCGGCGAGCCGCACGGCCCGACGTTCGACGTGTGCGGCGAGGGAGCGCAGCTGCGGGATCGCCGGCACGTGCAGCAGCCGGTAGAGGCGGGCGACGACCTCACAGGCCTCGAGGTCCCACATCTCGTCGAGCCGTTCCCGGTGCAGTCGCTCGAGCAGCATCGCCCAGCGGTGCGGGTCGGCCCGCAGCAGCTTCACCGCACCCCGCCCACCCCAGTGCCGCAGCGCCAGGTGCTCGTGCTCGCTGTCCTCGTCCGGGAAGCTCAGCTTCAGCACGGCGGTCCGACCGCCAGGGGTGCGCACCGGGACGACGAGCGCGACGTAGCCGTGCATCATCGCGCCGTCAGTGGTCAGCTGCCACTCGTCGAGCAGCCCGCCGAGCACGGCCGGCAGACGATCCACCCAGTCGGCCCACTCCGGTCCGCGACGCGCCATCCCGAGGACACCGTCGGGAAGGCGTGGTGTGCTCACCGGCCGATGATCGCACTGCCGCCCTCACGGGCCGACCGCTGCCAGAGCAGTTGTACGCTACAACCGTCTGACACTTCAGCCCGCTGAGACCACACGCCCCGGCTGACATCGCGCGCGGACCCCGAGAGAACAGGTTCTTCGATGACAGCCACGGCGGCACGTCCCGGCAGCGGGCCCGACCACACCTCGGTCGAGACGGGCGAGTACTCGCACGCCCAGATCCTGACGATCCTCTCGGGCCTGCTCCTCGGCATGTTCCTCGCCGCCCTCGACCAGTCGATCGTCGGTACGTCGATCCGCACCATCGCCGACGACCTGCACGGTCTGTCGATCCAGGCCTGGGTCACCACGGCCTACCTGATCACCTCGACGATCACGACGCCGATCTACGGCAAGCTCGGCGACCTGTACGGGCGCAAGAAGCTGTTCCTGTTCGCGATCACGCTGTTCATCTTCGGGTCGGCCGCCTGCTCGTTCGCCAGCTCGATGTACATGCTGGCCGGGCTCCGGGCCGTGCAGGGACTCGGCGCCGGCGGGCTCTTCACCCTCGTGCTCGCGATCATCGGCGACATCGTGTCCCCTCGCGAGCGGGCGAAGTACACCGGCTACTTCATGGCCGTCTTCGCGACCTCCAGCGTGCTCGGGCCGGTGGCGGGCGGGCTGTTCGCCGGTCAGGACACGATCCTGGGCGTCACCGGCTGGCGCTGGGTCTTCCTGGTCAACGTCCCGATCGGCGTCCTCGCGCTCTTCGTCGTCACCAAGAACCTCCATCTCCACCACGTGCGCCGCGAGGCGAGGATCGACTGGTGGGGCGCCACGGCCCTCGTCGTCGCACTGGTGCCGCTGCTCACCGTGGCCGAGCAGGGCCGCGAGTGGGGCTGGGGCTCCGGGCGCTCGATCGCCTGCTACGCCATCGGCGCGACCGGGGTGGTCGCCTTCCTGCTCATCGAGCGGGCCATGGGCGACGACGCCTTGATCCCCCTGCGCATCTTCAAGCTGCGAGCAGCCTCCGTGGTCATCGGCGCCAGCGTGATCGTCGGGGCCGCGATGTTCGGCGCGATCACGGTGCTCCCGCAGTACATGCAGATCGTGCACGGCGCCTCCCCCACCAAGGCCGGGCTGATGATGCTGCCGATGGTGGTCGGCATGATGAGCGCCGGCATCGCGGTCGGCCAGTACACCTCCCGCACCGGCAAGATCCGGGTCTTCCCGATCATCGGCTCCGGGATGGCCGCGGCCGCGATGATCGCGCTGTCGTTCGTCGGCGCCGACACCAGCCTGCTGTGGGTCATGGGCGGCATGCTGATCCTCGGCCTGGGACTCGGGCAGTGCATGCAGCCGCTGACGATCATCGTGCAGAACGCCGTACCCCCGCGCGAGATCGGGGTCGCCACCAGCTCGGCCACCTTCTTCCGTCAGCTCGGCGGCACGCTCGGCGTCGCCGTGTTCCTCTCCCTGCTGTTCAGCACCCTGGGAGGCAACATCCAGGACGCCTTCAAGACCGCCGTGCCAGGCATCCAGAGGGCGGCCGCCGCGGGCGAGATCCCGCACAACCCGGTCAACGACCAGGTGCTGGCCGGAATCGCGGGCAAGGGCGACGGTGGCGGTGTCTTCGCCGCCGTGCAGAACGACTCCTCGATCATCAACCGGATGAGCTCGGTGATCGCGCACCCGTTCAAGGTCGGCTTCGCAGACTCCATGAGCATGGTGCTGCTGGGTGGCGGACTGGTGATGGTCGTGGCGTTCCTGATCCTGCTGCTGATGCCCCCCGTGGAGCTCAGGGCCACCTCGGCCAGCGCCGCGGGGGGCATCAGCAGCAGGATCAGGAACGCCACGACCATCACCAGTCCGCCACCCAGCAGCAC
>JBKJON010000508.1:0-9873 GCA_046595715.1 Marmoricola sp. | reverse complement strand
ACTGGTCCGGTCGGGCTGGGAGATCCTCCCCTCACACCTCCGGTTGTACTGGAGGAACGACTGCACACCGGACACCGAGTGGTTGAGGTTCACCAAGGACAAGGTGCCCACGGAGATCGGAGCCTTCACCGCGCGTGACGATCAACGAGACCTGCACCCGCTCATCTCACTGCCCGGCCGGGCGAAGATCGGCCTGGGTCGCGCGTGGCACGGCATCGTCACCACCCTGTGGATCCTCAACGGCTTGGTCTATGTGATCTTGCTGTTCGGCACCGGCCAATGGCGACGCCTCATCCCGACGTCGTGGAAGGTCTTTCCCGACGCATGGGCCTCTCTGAAGATCTACGCCGGCTTCGGGGTCCCTTCGATCGAGAACTTCCAGCCGTACGACGCGCTGCAGATGCTGATGTATAGCTTCATCGTTTTCGTGGTCGCGCCACTGATGATCCTGACCGGCCCCGTGATGTCACCCGCGGTCGTGGGCAGATTCCCCTGGTGGGCGAAGATCTTCGGAGGACGACAGGCCGCGCGCTCGATCCATTTCATCGGGATGGCCATCTTTGTCGTCTTCCTCGTGATGCACGTCGCGTTGGTCTTCGTGGTGCACCCCAGGTACAACCTCGTGCACATGATGATGGGCCAGGAGTACGACCCCGCCCTGGTAGGCCAAGCAGTCACTCGGCTGATCATCGGAGCTGTCGCGGTCCTCGCGATCTGGATCGGCGCGTCGTACCTCTCGCTGGTCGACGTGCGCAAGTCCCAGCGGATCCTCTACGGCGTGCAGAAGCCGATGAAGGTGGCCCTGCTGAACCGCATGGCGTCGCGTCAGCGCCAGCGCCGGACCTTCACCGAGAGGGACATCTCGCCGTTCCATTGGGTCAACACCAGGCCGCCGGACAGCGACCAGTCCCCTCTGTGGTTGGAGCTGCGGGAGGGCGACTTCCGCGACTTCCGCCTCGAGGTGGGCGGGCTGGTGGCACAGCCTCGGTCCTTCAGTCTCGATGAGCTGAAGGCGATCGCCAGCCAGGACCAGATCACCATGCACACCTGCATGCAGGGATGGACCGGGATCGCCAAGTGGTCCGGCATCCGGCTGCGGGACGTGCTGGCCCAGGTGGAGCCCATGGAGGGCGCCCACTACGTGATGATCGAGTCGTTCGGCACCGCCCAGAGCATGCACGACGGTAGGCCGGTCGAGCCCTACTACACGGTGCTCACCAAAGACATGGCCAGGGAGGACGAGACCATCCTGGCATGGGGCATGAACGGTGAGCGGCTGCCGGATATGTATGGCGCTCCGTTGCGGCTGCGGACCGAGTCGATGCACGGTTACAAGATGGTCAAGTGGGTGCGGTCCGTCTCCTGGATCCGGGACTACAAGGAGGTCGGTGACGGGATGGGTGGCACCCGGGAGGACTCGGGGTACCAGGACATGGACGCACGCATCTGAGCCAGCCGTCCGGCACCGGCGGACCTCACGCGTTGTCCTGCTGGTGTCGGAGCCACGGATTCATCGAGTCGGCGGCGTTCGTGGTGTCCTCGCAGATCGAGGACCTCCACGCCAAGCCGGTGACGTCGGGGTGGTCCTCGCCCTCTTCTGGGGTGTAGGCGCGCGGTCATCCGGGCGTCCGCATCTCTTGGCCTCTTTCCTGCCGGCGACCGGCGAGGCCGGGTACCCGGTCGAGGACTCCGAGGACTCCGAGGACTCCGAGGACGGGTGGTAGCGCTCGAGGTTGTTCATCATCACCATCTCGGACGGGTGGTGGCGATCGGGCCGCGCTGCTCGTCGGGTAGGCCTCAAGGCATGATCCTGCCAAGGTGTCGCGCTGAAGGTCTGGTGGTGCCCGGCACGGAGAGGCTTGAGGCGAGACGTATGGGGGCCAGGACGGTACTTCAGGCCAGGGTCTACGAACCGGTGTTCAGGAGGCGTCGTACGCCGAGCAGCACCGCACCCAGCCCGAGGCCCGCCACCATGAAGCCCAGGAAGAGGAAGAAGAAGATCGGGGCCATCCCCAGCGTCTTCTGGTCGACGCCTACCACGGTGCCCACCAGGAACCCGAAGAGCGGGCCCAACGTCATCGCACCGGCACCGAGCAGCACCCACCAGACGCCGGGGGCGGTGGGGACCAGCCGGATCTGACGGCCTGCGTCGTTGAGTGGGCGCGGGTCAGTAGTGCTCATCCGGGACCCTTTCCGAGGCCGGTGCCGTGGAGGCAGTGCCGTTCACGCCCGCCCGAGCACCCGATCGAACCGCCTCCAGGAACGGGCCGATGATGTCGATGGGTAGCGGAAACACCACGGTGGAGTTGTGGTCCGCGCCGAGCTCGAGCAGGGTCTGCAGGTAACGGAGCGTGAGGCTGGCCGGGCACTCGCTGAGCGTCTTGGCGGCATCACGCAGCTCGGCCGAGGCCTGCAGCTCGCCGCGGGCGCTGATCACCTTCGCACGACGCTCCCGCTCGGCCTCGGCTTCTCGGGCCATGGCTCGCTGCATGGCCTCGGGAATCTCGACGTCCTTGATCTCCACGACTGCCACCTCGACGCCCCACGGCTCGGTCTGGGTGGCGATCGACTTGGCCAGGTCCTCGTTCAGGTCTGCGCGATGGGCGAGCAGTGTGTCCAGGTCGGCACGCCCGACGACGGATCGCAGCGTCGTCTGGGCCATCTGGGAGGTCGCCACCGCATAGTTCTCCACGGCCATCACCGACCGGACCGGGTCGACCACCCGGAAGAGGACGACGGCGTTCACGCGGGCGGGCACGTTGTCGCGGGTGATGACCTCTTGCGGCGGAATGGTCAGGGTGACCACGCGCAGATCCACTCGGATCAGCTTGTCCAGTCCTGGCACGAGGATTCGAAGACCGGGCTCCAACGGCTGGCGCAGCCTGCCTAGCCGGAAGGCCACGCCGCGTTCGTACTCGCGCAGCACACGCACCGACGCGCCTGCCAGCATCAGCAGGAGCACGAGGGCGACAACGACGATGACACCGATCATTTGGGCACACTCTCGTCGGGCCGCCGGTGGTCGGACAGGTAACGCGAGCGCCGGCGCGTCAGGGCGGCGGCCTCGGCGTCGCGCTCGAGCACGACCTCATCCAGTGACCGGTGCGCCATCCCTGCTGGAACGAACACCGGTGTACGTCGCAGATGTGACCAAAGCGGCAGGCTGAGCAGCAACGCGCCGAGGACGCCCGCAGCCAGCACCAGGAGCGCTTCGGGCCCTGGGTCGGTGACGGCGATGGCCAGTGGCCAGACCAGGCCGAGGACCACGATGGCGCAGGCGATGCCCCGGTGGAATCGGGCCGCCTCCGAGGCCGGCCACGAGTCGACCGCGCGCTGTATCTCGCGACCGGCGTGGGAGGTGGTGCAGGTCTCCTTCACGGGGCAGGCGTTGCAGATCGAGGGCGTCCCTCGGTAGCGCATCACCCGGTTGTCCGGGTCGAAGGACTGCGGCCACAACCACTGGTCCTCGGGACACTTCCAGGCGTCATGGTCGGTGTGGTAGCTGAACCCGCCCGCAGCCCCGCCCTCGGAGATCGCGGACGCGCGGCGGGCGAGTCCGTCAACGACGTAGGCGAGCCCGACCACGACGATGCTGTAGCCGGCCGCCATCCAGACCTCCGGCCCGATGGCCGAGGTTGAGAAGCCACTCATGGTTCCCCGGGCTCCTCACCGCGGTTGTCGGAGCCATAACGGCTCCGAGACGGCGGAGGCTCCTCAGTCAAGGTGCCGGTCCCGCCAAAGCCGGCTCCACCCCCGGCCGTGACCGGGAACCCGGTGCGGTCCTGTGCGGCCTCGGGGGTCTCCTCGACGTAGAGCGTCTCCGGGGGCAGCTCGGTCGCAGTCGCCTTGATGCCGTACCGGACGCCGAGCCAGGTGATCCACACAAACGGCAGCACCCCACCGATGATCAAGATGATGTCTCCGGGCATTCGCATCCACTCCAGGACCGCATTGCCCGGCTCGGAGATGTAGCCCAGCGTGCGGGCTTCGAAGTAGCCGTCGTTGACAGAGCTGTACAGCTGCAGCACGCCCAACGGCAGCAGGGTCACGAACATCATCCAGGCGAGCCCGATGTTCAACGACCAGAAGGACAGCTTCGCCAGCCTGTCGGGCCACTTCGCGGCCGGGATGATGTAGCGCAACGCGAACAGCGCCAAGCCGACGGCGAGCATGCCGTATACGCCCATCATCGCGCCGTGCGCGTGGTTGGCGGTCAGGGCCGTGCCTATCTGGTAGTAGGACACGATCGGGAGATTGATCAGGAACCCGAAGACCCCGGCGCCGACGAAGTTCCAGAAGCCCACGGCGACCAGAAACATCACCGCCCAGCGATGCGGGAACGGCGCGCTGCTGCGCGTCTGCTGCCGGGCCCCGAGCTGCAGGAACGTCCACGCCTCCACGGTCAGGAACGTCAGCGGGATCACCTCCAGCGCGGAGAAGAACGCACCCAACGCCATGTGCTCCACCGGGGTCCCCGAGAAGTACAGGTGGTGCATGGTGCCGATCACACCACCGGCGGAGTAGAGAATGACGTCGAGGAAGATGATCTGGATCGCGATCTGACGGCGGACGACGCCCAGCATCACGAAGATGTAGGCGACCATCACAGTGGTGAAAAGCTCCAGGAAGTCCTCCACCCACAGATGCACCACCCAGAACCGCCAGAACTCCGCAACCGTCAGCTGGGTCCGGGTGCCCGCGAGCATCCCGACGGCGTAGAAAGCCGGGATCGCCAAGCCGGCGTAGAAGAACAGCCACGGCATGTTGAGCTTGTGCTCGGTCTTGAGCCGGGAACGGAGGCCGCGATAGATGATCGCGATCCACAAGAACAACCCAATCACCAGCAGTGCCTGCCAGAACCGCGGCAGGTCGAGGTACTCCCACTGCTGGTCGAAGAAGATCGACCCCTTCGCCCAGTCGGCCCCGAAGATGCTGATCGCCTCGCCCGCCATCGACCCGGCGACCACGAGCGTCAGAGCGCCCAACAGACCCCAGGCCAGCCAGTGTTGTCGCCGCGGCTCACGGCCGGAGATGATGGGGGTGAGGAAGATTCCGGCCGCCAGGAAGGCCGCTGCCGTCCACAGCAGCGAGAGCTGCACGTGCCAGGTGCGGGCCAGGTTGAAGGGCAGCCATCTGGCCAGGTCGAACCCGAAGAACGTGCTCAGATCGGCGCGATAGTGCTCGATCGCACCGCCGAGCAGGGACTGCACCAGGAAGAGGAGCGCGACGACCAGGAAGAAGTAGGCGGTCACCTTCTGCGTCTTGGTGATCTCCACCTCGCCGGGCTGCCGGAACGCGAGGCTGGGCAGCTCGGTGGCATGCCAGCCGATGTTGCGACTCCACCGGCCATAGAGGGCGAAGAGCGCACCGAGGCCGATCAGCAGCGCTGTCAGCGACAGTCCCGACCAGACCACGATGTCAGCGGTCGGAGTGTTGTCCACGCGTGGCTCGGAGGGCCAGTTGTTGGTGTAGGAGTAGCTATGGCCCGGTCGCTCCGCGGCAGCAGCCCACGCCGTCCACGAGAAGAAAGCGGTGAGTTCGTGGATCTCCTGCGGATCGGTGATCACCTTCGGGAGCAATCCGTACTTCGTGCTGTCGGTGCCGAAGAAGCCGGCGTAGTACGTCTCGGCGGTGTCGAAGGCCTTGACCTGCTCGGCGGTGAACTGCAGCTGACCGGTCGCCTTGTCGTACCTATTGGCCCGCAGCATCGTCTTGGTCGCCTCGGCCGGCTCCTGGGCGCCTTCGGCGGTGAGCTGGTCGCGGATGTTCTCCGCCGACATCCGCAGGTACTCCGCGGTGTAGTCCGGCCCGAGATAACCGCCGTGCCCCATCACCGAGCCGTACTCTTGGAGGCCACGGCGTAGGAAGATTTGCTGTCCGGCGGTGATGTCGGCCTTGGAGTAGACCGTGTCGTCGTTTGGACCGGCGACGGCTTTCGGCAGTGGCATTGAGTCCGTGTAGGTCCGCAGGGCGAGGATCCCCATCACGAAGAACCCGAACACCATGACCAAAGCGATGCCCTGCACCCAGCCCTTGGAGATGCTCAGCTCGGAACGCTTGGTCACCTCAGTGCGAACTTGGTCAGACACCAGCCCCGCCTCCTGATCGGCGAATAGATTCGACGATAACCAAGAACCATCAGCAATGGGAATAGCCCGTGTTGACCGGAACACTGGAGTCCCTGGAATTGGTTGCCTATCTCGTCAGCACCACAATGACGACGTCGACGCACTGGCCTTGACCCCGTTTGGGTGGACACCTCGCAAGCGAGCCCGAGCAGGTCAGCGGCTCCAATCGGAAATGTGCGGCGGTCATCGCCGTCAACTTCGTGGGCCCCGTCGCGTACTTCACCGGGGACGTCGCCGGTCCACGGCGGACGGTGGATAGCCTGGGCAAGGTGGGGGACAACGCCTCGGAGACACTGTGCGCCAACCACGCTGAGGGCTCTCGGGGCGGCGGAGCGTAGTTCAGCGGATCCAGTCCTGCAGGCTCCTCTGCCGCGGCAGCGCGGGGTCGTGGCACGATGGCGCCGGCGGGCTACCGGGACCGGTGGCGTGCAGTCGCGTCGGCAGCGAACCCGATTCGGAGGTTTATCGATGGAGCTCACCCCGGGCAACACGCTGATCACGGCGTTCTCGGCCCGCTCTGCCCGGACCGCCGGCGCTAGTCCACAGGAGGGACGCGAACTCGCGATCGCGATGGCACGCAAGACGATCGGGGCGATCCAGCCGGATGCCGAGACGCGCCAGACACCTCGACCGGGCTACGCGCCCCACGCCGAGGCGTTGACAATGGCGAGTCACGTCGTGACGGTGGAGTTCGCGACCCTCGCGGCTGCGAACAACTACTGGCGCGATCAGACGTCTTGAGGCGCTGCTGATGGGTGATCCTGCCGAGATTGACAGCGGAGTCGTCTGGGAGGACCAGCGATACCGGTACGACGCGTGGCGCGCGAAGTGTCCGGTGGCGCACGAGGACGGCTCCTGGGTCGTTTTGGGCCATGCTGAGGCGGTGGTGGCTGCGACGGACCCCGAGACGTTCTCCAGCCGGGTCACTGCGCGCCGCGCCATCCCCAACACCCTCGACGGCGGTGAGCACCGCAGCTACCGGGAGGTCGTCGATCGCTACCTCACACCAGAGCGGGTGGCGCGTGAGGAGCCACAGTGCCGGGCTCACGCGGCAGCGATCGTCGCCGCCCTCCCGCGTGACGCGACCGTGAAGGCGATCGCCCGCATCGGCACGCCGTACGCCGTGCGCGCGCAGTCCTCGTGGCTCGGTTGGGCTCCGGACCTGGAGGATGAGCTCGTCGCGTGGATGCGCGACAACCACGCTGCCACCCGGTCAGGTGACCGCGCTCGGACCACCGAGATAGCCGAGCGGTTCGACCACCTGATCCACGGGCTGATCGAGGAGCGTCGGGGCGCACCGTTCAGCGACGTCACCAGCGAGCTGATGAGCGACACCGTCGACGGCCAACCGTTGACAGACGAGGAGATCGTGTCGCTCCTGCGCAACTGGACGGCCGGAGACCTCGGATCGCTCGCCGCCTCAGTTGGCGTTCTCGTTCATTTCTTGGCGGCAACGCCGGGGGTGCAGCATGAGCTGCGGGCGCTGGCCGCGGCCAGCGACAACAAGGCGCTGGAGCAAGCAGTGGAGGAGATCTTGCGCATCGACGACCCGTTCGTTTCCAACCGCCGCGTGACCACGCGGGAGGTCAGTCTCGGCGGCGAGCGCATCCCGGAGCGTTCGCCCGTCCTGGTGAACTGGACGGCTGCGAACCGCGACCCGCTGGTGTTCGGCGACCCCGACCGGTTCGACCCCGCGGGCAACGCCCACGCCAACTTGGTGTTCGGCCTCGGGCCACACGTGTGCCCTGGTCGGGCGCTGACCCTGATGGAGCTGCGCGTGATGGTGGAGGAGCTGCTTGGCGCGACGACCTGGATCGAGCTCGCGCCCGACCGCCGGGCCGCACGCGAGCCGCCGCCCGTCGGCGGCTGGGCCCGGGTCCCGATCGTGTTGCGGTAGGAACCGGCCGTCCGAGAGCGCGACGACGCCCGGCCGTCGAGACGCCATGGCAGCGCCGCTGCGTGGCGCGGTTCGGCACCCGATGACTCGTCCCGCAACGCGATCCGCATAAGGGGCGACCGCACGAGGCGGAGGATCGGCAGCCGCGTCAATCGCGGTAAGACGCAAGGACTTCAGGCTGGCGGGTCGCCCGCGGCGGGCACGAGGTTCTTGATGCCGAAGGGCACGTGAACGCCAGGAACCAGGCTCTGGTGCCTTCTTAGTGCGACATCTGATCGTCGAAGAAATGGATGCCGCGGGGATCACGGAGGTCACGTTCACCCAGGGTTCGTCGCGCCGGCCACGTCACCGTCCCACGACTAGGCAAGGTCATCAAACGCGTCGCCACCTCAAGAGGGCGAGGGGTGCCTGACGCGGTACTAGCCCTTCGCTGGCGGCCGCTTCAGGGTGATCGCGACGTCGAGCTGGTGGAAGAGCGTGGTCGCGGTGTCGAACGTCGAGGCCTGGTCGCCGGCCGCGGCCGCCTTGAGGAGCGCGTCTCTGCTGGTCGCGATCTCCAGGCCGGCGTCGGCATCGGCCAGGTTGAGGAAGCGATCGACCGCAACGGCGAGTTCGTCCGACGACCCGGCGAACGTCTTGGTCGCCGCTGCGGCGGTGACCCTGCGCTTCGTGAGCAGTGCGGTGAGCGCCTTGGCCGCCTCGGCCGCCTCGTCGTTCGTCCAGCTCGCGGCGAGACGACCGAGGACGGAGCCCGCGAAATCGACTAGCTCGCGCCAGGCAACGCCCGGCTTCGCGGCGGTCAACAGGAAACGGGCGCCGTTGACGATCGTGCCTGCGACTACCTCCTGCAGGTCGACGGCCACGGGCGACTCGCCGGCCAATCCCGTCGTCTCGAGTGACACCCACCGGCGTTCGCGCGGCTTCATCCCCGCCACTGTGAAGGTGCTGCCCGGCTTGAACGCCCGGGCGTCGCTGCCCTGGGCGCCGAGCCGCGGCTGGCCGAGCTGCTTCAACCCCGCATCGTCGACTCGTACGGCGAGTTCGAAGTCGCGCACCTTGCGGGAGGCGTTGCGGATGATCAGGTAGTGGATCGAGTGGATCTTGCTGAGTCCGTAGTGCACGGACATGTTGCGCTGGGCCTTGTTGTTGTCGTTGATCACCACGAGGTCGGTCGTCGGCCAGCCCGGGGTCATCCCGTTCAGACCGGGGGCAACGAACGGGTCGCCGGCAGTCGAGACCTGGACTCCGAGGCACAGGTGAGTCGACGTGGTCGCTGGCAACGTCCATCCGGCGGAGGCAATCTTGGACGTGTCTCCTGCAGCGAACGCGACCGTGGTCGAGGCAACGCTGTGGAACGGGCTTCCGGTGCCGAATTCGGCGACAAGGAACTGGACGTTCACCGTCTCGGCGGAGCCCGCGTTGTTCCGGCTGACCCGGGCGAAGGCGAAGTTGCCGGCGTTGTTCTGCGGGTCCTGACTCTGTGGCTGGTCGTTGACGAACGTCGGCGCGGCGTTGGTGCGCTGGTTCCAGACGTCGCTGCTGACGTAGAAGACGGGATTGGTCGAGGGCTCCAGGCCGGTGTCGTGCGTGGTGGTGCTGTCGGTCCAGTCGCGCACGTAGTAGTCCGAGGCGGCCTCGGCGATCTTGGTGACCTTAAAGAAGAACGGATCGATCGAGGCATTGACAACCGTGACACCGTTGAGGCCGAAGAGTCGCTTCGTGACGAAGTCGTGGTTGCGCAGATACGTGACACCCTGCGGGAAGTTGCTCAGGTCCGGCGTGTTGTTGGCGCTGAAGACTCCGTAGAAGTCCTTCCCCACGGCCATCATGTGCAGGTAGTCGCCGATG
>JBKJON010000357.1:0-4739 GCA_046595715.1 Marmoricola sp. | reverse complement strand
TCGACAACCGCGTCCAGATCGCCCTGCTCGTGCAGGCCGGGGGCGAGCGTTAGCGGTCGCACGCGACAGATGGGGACGCCATGAGCAAGGCCACGAGGACGGACACGCAGTCGCCTTCGCTGCACGCTGCCGACAGCCACGATCTGATCCGCGTGCATGGCGCGCGCGTGAACAACCTCAAGGACGTCAGCGTCGTGATTCCCAAGCGCCGGCTGACGGTGTTCACCGGCGTCTCCGGATCGGGCAAGAGCTCACTGGTGTTCGGCACGATCGCCGCGGAGTCCCAGCGGATGATCAACGAGACGTACAGCTCCTTCGTGCAGGGCTTCATGCCGACGATGGCGCGGCCCGAGGTCGACGTGATCGAGGGGCTGACGACCGCGATCCTCGTCGATCAGGAGCGGATGGGCTCGGACGCGCGCTCCACGGTCGGGACCGCGACCGACGCCAACGCGATGCTGCGCATCCTCTTCAGCCGCCTCGGGCAGCCGCACATCGGCTCGCCCAGCGCGTTCTCCTTCAACGTCGCCTCCGTCAAGGCGAGCGGTGCGATCACGGTCGACCGCGGCGGCAAGACCCGGACCGAGAAGGCGACCTTCACTCGCACCGGCGGCATGTGCACACGCTGCGAGGGCCGGGGCTCGGTCACCGACTTCGACCTGACGGCGTTGTACGACGACAGCCGGTCGCTCAACGAGGGCGCGATCACGGTCCCGGGCTACAGTATGGAGGGCTGGTACGGCCGGATCTACCGCGGCTGCGGGTTCTTCGACCCTGACAAGCCGATCTCGAAGTACACCAAGAAGGAGCTCGACAACCTCCTCCACAAGGAGCCGACCAAGATCAAGGTCGAGGGCATCAACCTGACCTACACGGGTCTGATCCCGCAGATCCAGAAGTCGTTCCTGGCCAAGGACGCCGACGCGATGCAGCCGCACATCCGTGCCTTCGTGGAACGGGCGGTGACATTCGCGACCTGTCCTGACTGCGACGGGACCCGGCTGAGCAAGGAGGCCCGCTCCTCGAAGATCAGGGGCGCGAACATCGCCGAGGTCTGCGCGATGCAGATCAGCGACCTCGCCGTCTGGGTCCGGGGGCTCGACGAGCCGTCGGTGGCTCCTCTGCTCACCGGGCTGCAGCACCTCCTCGACTCGTTCGCCGAGATCGGCCTGGGCTACCTCTCGCTCGACCGGCCGTCCGGAACGCTGTCCGGCGGGGAAGCCCAGCGCACCAAGATGATCCGCCACCTCGGCTCGTCACTCACCGATGTCACCTACGTCTTCGACGAGCCCACGATCGGCCTGCACCCCCACGACATCGAGCGGATGAACGGGCTGCTGCTTCAGCTGCGGGACAAGGGCAACACGGTGCTGGTCGTGGAGCACAAACCAGAGACGATCGCGATCGCCGACCACGTCGTCGACCTCGGTCCGGGCGCCGGCACCGAGGGCGGCACGGTGTGCTTCGAGGGCACCGTGGAGGGGCTGCGCACCAGTGACACCACGACCGGACATCATCTCGACGACCGGGCGACCCTCAAGGAGTCGGTGCGCTCGTCGTCAGGGGTCCTGGAGATCCGCGGCGCGTCCACGCACAACCTCCAGGACGTGGACGTCGACCTCCCGCTCGGCGTGCTCTGCGTGCTCACGGGCGTCGCGGGTTCCGGCAAGAGCTCCCTGATCCACGGCTCGGTCGCGGGCCGTGACGGCGTGGTGGTGATCGACCAGGCCGCGATCCGCGGCTCGCGGCGAAGCAACCCGGCGACGTACACCGGGCTGCTCGACCCGATCCGCAAGGCGTTCGCGAAGGCCAACGGGGTGAAGCCGGCGCTCTTCAGCTCCAACTCCGAGGGAGCCTGCCCGACCTGCAACGGCGCCGGCGTCATCTACACCGACCTGGGAGTCATGGCCACGGTCGAGTCCCCTTGCGAGGAGTGCGAGGGCAAGCGGTTCCAGGCCGAGGTCCTGGAGTACACGCTCGGTGGTCCCGAGAACGAGAAGGACATCAGCGAGGTGCTGGGCATGTCCGTGGCGCAGGCGGAGCAGTTCTTCGGCGACGGTGAGGCACGCACGCCGGCCGCCCACAGGATCCTCCAACGTCTCGCCGACGTGGGGCTCGGCTACCTCCACATCGGCCAGCCGCTCACCACGCTGTCCGGGGGCGAGCGGCAACGGCTCAAGCTGGCCACCCACCTGGCCGAGAAGGGTGGCGTCTACGTGCTGGACGAGCCGACCAGCGGTCTGCACCTCGCCGACGTCGAGAACCTGCTCGGCCTCCTCGACCGGCTCGTCGACTCCGGCAAGTCGGTCGTCGTCATCGAGCACCACCAGGCGGTGATGGCGCACGCCGACTGGATCATCGACCTCGGCCCGGGTGCCGGTCAGGACGGTGGCACGGTCGTCTTCGAGGGAACACCTGCGGACCTCGTGGCCGAGCGCTCGACGCTCACCGGCGAGCACCTCGCGGCGTACGTCGGCGGCTGAGGGGTCGTGACCTCGTTCGCCTACAAACCCGAGGATCCGGCAGGCAGCACCGTCGCGACCGAGGTGTTCCTCTACGAGCCGGGCGTCTTGGTCGAGGTGCTTGAGGAGCTGCACCGCGAGATGCCACAGAAGACGGAGGAGAACCAGGAAGGGGACTCCGGCCCGGGTGACTTCGGTGACCTCCTGCTCCCACGGCTGGTCGACCGCGGCAGGGCCTACGCCCACCGGCTCGACGGCTTCTGGCGCGATCTCGGACAGCCGCACCACTACCTCATCGCGCACCTCGAGCTGCTCGACGAGGACGCCGGTCACTTCCACCGCGGCTGACCGATCGGCACGCAGCAACCGCAGCGTGAGCCGGCGCGCGTGCTCGCGGGCGCCGTGACCGACAATAGCCTGCTCAGGGCCGGCTCGAGGCTGCCGCCCGGGACGACGACCTAGCGCCAGTGGGCCCGGGTGTACTGGTCCGGCCACGGTGCGTCGCTGTCCGCGACCCCCAGCTCGTGGGCGGCGCGCAGGGGCCAGGCGGCCTCGCGCAGCGCCGCCCGGGCGAGCAGCACGACGTCGGCCCCACCGTTGGCGAGGATCTTCTCGGCCCGGGTGGGCTCGGTGATCAGGCCGACCGCACCCGTCGGCACACCGGCCTCACGGACGCCGGCCGCCAGCGCCACCTGGTAGCCCGGCCCGACCGGGATCGACGCCGGGGCGTTGCCGCCGGAGGAGACATCGACCAGGTCGACCCCCCGCTCCTTGAGGAGTACGCCGAGCAGGGGGCTCTGCTCGAGGTCCCAGCCACCGTCGACCCAGTCGGTGCCGGAGATCCGGACGAGCAGGGGCGCCGTGTCCGGGAGGGCGGCGCGCACCGCGTCGACCGTCTCGAGGAGCAGCCGGACGCGGTTCTGGAACGAGCCGCCGTACTCGTCCTCGCGGTGGTTGGACAACGGCGAGAGGAACTGGTGCAGCAGGTAGCCGTGCGCGGCGTGCACCTCGGACGCCTTCGACCTGCTGCACATCACCCACCGTGAGGCGGCAGAGTCTGCACAAGAACGTGCAGAAGTCGCTCGCTGAGGAGCCTCCGAGCGTGATGCCATCGGCTCCGCCGCAGTTCTGCACGTCCGTGTGCAGCGGTCCCCTTCCACCGCGTGGGTGCCCAATCACTGCTTGGCGTGCCCCGTACCCGAGACGGGCCTCGCACTGCTGGCCCACGCGTCCGAGCGTGCGGTCCTCGCTGCCAGCGACACGATGGCACTCGGCGTGCTCCTGGCCCGGCACGAGCACGGCCGACCGGTGCCCTCGTTCGGCCCGCACTCGTCCCGCAGCAGTCGGGGGGAGCTAGCGTCGGCCCATGTCCATCGAATTCTTCGGGTCCTGCTCGCGCGGCCCGGTCCAGGTGATCACGATCGGGTCGGCGCCCGGTCCGGTCCTGGAGCTGCTCGACCTGGGCGCGACGGTGCACCGTCTCTGGGTGACCGGCGGCGACGGCGTACGCCGCAACGTGGTGCTCGGTCATGGCTCGCCCGAGGAGTACCTCGACTCGGCGTACTACCTAGGCGCCACGATCGGCCGCTACGCCAACCGGATCGCCGGGGGCCGCTTCCGCGTCGACGCTCGAGAGGTCCAGCTCACCCTCAACGACCGGGGCCACGCCCTCCACGGTGGCCTCGAGGGCTTCGACCAGCGGTTGTGGGAGGTGGCGGAGAGCTCGGAGGACCATGCCGTCCTGCGACTGGTGAGTCCCGCGGGCGACCAGGGTTTCCCTGGCCGCCTGGAGGCTCAGGTCCGGTTCGAGACCACGGCCGACAGCGTCGAGGTGTCCTTCGGGGCGACCACGGATGCCACCACCGTCGTGAACCTGACCAGCCATGCCTACTTCAACCTCGACGGTGAGGGTTCGGGCACGATCGATGACCACCTGCTGTGCGTCGAGGCCGAGGAGTACCTGCCTGTCGACGACACCGGGATCCCGCAAGGCGGCCCTGTCCCGGTCCTGGGCACCCCTTTCGACGTACGCCGCCCCACGCTGGTCGGCACCTGCGTCCGGGGGAGGCACCCCCAGGTGGTCGCCGCCCACGGAATCGACCACAACTACGTGCCGACCGGCTCCGGGCGTCGGGTGGTGGCCAGCCTCGAGTCGCCTCGCACCCGCACCAGGATGCTCCTGCACACCGACCAGCCGGGCCTTCAGGTCTACACCGGGAACTTCCTGGACGGGACCGCCCGCTCCACCGAGGGTGAGCTCTATCGCCAGGGTGACGG
>JBKJON010000354.1:0-6541 GCA_046595715.1 Marmoricola sp. | reverse complement strand
GACGTGCTCAAGATCGAGGTGCTCTACCTGCCGGTGCCGGTGCCCTGGGCGCTCTTCTTCGCCGGCAGGTAGAGCACCTCGATCTTGAGCACGTCCCCCGGTGGCGCACCGTGGACGGCGATCGGGCCGGTGACGACGTGGGGACCAGGCCCGTCGTGGGTGGTTCGCGCGGCGACCGCCACCGCGTCGTGCAGGACGTCGCGCTCCTTGACGCCGTAGGACTCGAAGAACGCCCGAGGGTCCTGGCCCTAGTCCTCGAGGACGCCCTCGTGGGAGATGGTGTCCATCGTGAGCACCGCCCCGGGTCCGGCCCACGCCAGGCTGCAGGACCCGGACCCGCCCGGAGCGGGGACGCGGAGCGGCCTGGGCCGGGGAGAGGCGCGTTGCGTCGCTGTCAACGGTCGCGGACCACCGCTTCCGTCTCCTCCGGGCCGCTCCTCCTCATCGGGTCGCTGCATCCTCGACGCAGAACACGGTCCACGGAAGCGCCTCCAGACGGGCCTCCGGGATCGGCTTCCCGCACGCGTCGCACGTCCCGTAGGTCCCCTCGTCGAGCTTCGCGAAGGCCCGGACGACGTCCCCGCGGATGACCTGGAGCTTGTCGTGCACGGCGACCTGGGTGAGGCGGTCGACCGCCATCGACGTGCCTTCGCCGATGCGCTTGCCGAAGGAGATCGAGCCCTGGTCGGCCGGCTTCCTCTCCATGGTGGTCATCTGGTCGTCGATCTCGGCCAGCTTCTCGTTGAGGGCGGTACGGGCGTCATCCATCCCCCCAGCATGCCTGGCGGAGGGTCGCGACCTCAGCCCAACGGGTTCTCGTGGGCCCAGACCGGGGAGTTCTTCGCCGACAGGAGCTCGTGCCGCTCGGCCGGCTCCATCGCCTCGATCTGAGCGGCGAGCGCGAACGGATAGCCAGCGACCTCACCCGCGTCCGGCACGGGTACGACGGAGTGGACGATGCGGTCGTCGTAGAGGTGCATCATCGTGATCGCCTGGTGCCCGTCGACCGCCGACAGCAGCCGATCGACCGGGGCCGGGTCGGCCATGTAGCAGGTGGCGGAGGCCACGGAGACCGGGACACCGGCGAAGGTGGAGTACGACGAGAAGTGGAAGTGGCCACCGATCACGCCACGGACGTCGGTGCCGGTGACGACCTCGGCCAGCAGGTGCTGGTCGTGCAGCTCGATCAGCTCGGCGGCCCGCGTCATCGGGACCGGGATCGGTGGGTGGTGCAGCGCGATCAGGGTGCCGTGCTCGGCCGGCTCGGCCAGCACGTCGCCGAGCCAGGTCAGCTGGTCGGCCGAGAGCTCGCCGTGGTGGTAGCCAGGCACGCTGGTGTCGAGCGCGACCACCCGGAGGCCGTCGATGAGGTGGACCCGGTCCTGGGTCACCTCATCGGTGATCTCCTCGCCGAAGAGCTCGCGGGCGTAGTGCTCGCGCTCGTCGTGGTTGCCCATCACCCAGATCACCTCGGCCCCGAGCTCCGCCGCCGCGGGCTCCACGATCTCGCGCAGCCGGGTGTAGGCCTTGGGCTCCGCCCGGTCGGCGAGGTCTCCGGTGAAGACGATCGCGTGGGGCGGCGTCTCGAGACGGCCCAGCTTCGCCATCGCTCTTCGGAGGTTCTCGTGGGTGTCGATCGCGTCGTAGAGACGGCGTTCGGCAAGCAGGTGCGGGTCGCTCACATGAGCGACGACATGGCGAGGAAGTGGGTGCTGGCCCAGCGGCATCACACGGAAAAGTGTAGGGGTCCGGAGCGGGTCGTGGTGCACATAGGCTCGCCGAATGCGCATCGCCACCTGGAACGTGAATTCACTCCGCAGCCGCATCGACCGGGTCGAGGCCTTCCTGCAGCGCCACGACGTCGATGTGCTGGCCCTGCAGGAGACCAAGGCGCGCGAGGACCAGCTGCCGCTGATGGGTCTGACGGTCCTCGGCTACGACGTCGCGGCCGTCGGCCACGACCAGTGGAACGGTGTAGCGCTCATCAGCCGCGTCGGCATCTCCGACGTGGAGGTCGGGTTCCCCGACATGCCGAGCTGGGGTGATCCGGCGGTCGCCGAGGCCCGTGCGATCGGGGCCACCTGCGGCGGTGTGCGGATGTGGTCGCTCTACGTCCCCAACGGCCGCAAGGTCGACGACCCGCACTACGTCTACAAGCTGGAGTGGCTCACCCGGTTGCGGGCCGCGGCCGGATCGATGAGCGGAGACGTCGCTCTGGTCGGCGACTGGAACATCGCCCCGCAGGACGACGACGTCTTCGACATCGCCCAGTTCGCCAGGAGCACCCACGTCACTCCACCCGAGCGCGCCGCCTTCGAGGGCTTCCTCGCAGACGGGTACGTCGACGTGGTGCGCCCCCACACGCCGGGCCCCGACGTCTACACCTACTGGGACTACTACCGCCAGCGCTACGAGCGCAACCGCGGCATGCGCATCGACTTCGTCCTCGGCAACCCGTCCCTGGCGGCCCGCGTCACCGGCGCCTCCATCGACCGGGAGGAGCGCGCCGGCAAGGGAGCCAGCGACCACGCCCCGGTCATCGTCGACCTGGACTGAGCACCCCTGGCGGTTGTGTCGGTGCCCCCTGGCGGTTGTGTCGGTGCCCCCTGCCACCCTCGGGGACATGACCTTCGCGCTTCCCCTCCTGACCCTGGTGATCGGCGTGCTGCTGGGCGCAGTCGCCGTGCTGGTGTGGTCCCGGCGCGCCGGTGACCCTGACGTGCTCCGGGCGCTGTCCGCCCGCGGTGACGACCAGGCGGTGCTGCGCGACGGCCTCGACCGGCTGCACGAGCGACTGATGGACGTCGAGCGGCAGCGGGCGTCGTGGCAGGGGCAGCTGCGTCAGCAGGTCGACGACATGCGGCACAGCACCGACCTGCTGCGTCGTGAGACCGGTGCGCTCTCCACGGCGCTGCGCAAGCCCCACGTGCGTGGGCAGTGGGGTGAGCTCCACCTGCGCAAGGCGGTCGAGCTGGCCGGGATGGTCGAGCACTGCGACTTCCAAGAGCAGGTGCACCTCGCCCACGAGGACGGTCACCACCGCCCGGACCTCGTGGTCCGGCTGGCCGGGGGCCGGTCCGTGGTCGTCGATGCCAAGGTGCCGCTCGACGCCCACCTCGATGCTCTCTCGGCCGACGACCCCGAGGAGGCGCTCGCCCACCTGCGTCGCCACGTGCGTCAGGTGCGGACCCACGTGGACGCGCTCTCGGGCAAGGCCTACTGGCGCTCGATGCCGGGCGCGCCGGAGTTCGTGGTGATGTTCGTGCCGGCTGAGTCCTTCCTGGCGGCCGCCCTGGAGACCGACCCCTCCCTGTTGACGTACGCCGCGACCAAGGACGTCGTGATCGCGACGCCGACGACCCTGATCGCGCTGCTGCGCACGATCGCGCACGGCTGGACCACCGAGGCCCTCGCCGAACGAACGCGCGAGATCCACGAGCTCGGTCGAGAGCTGCACACCCGCATCGGCGTGATGGGCGGCCACCTCGACAAGGTGGGTCGCTCACTCAAGGGCGCGGTCGAGGCCTTCAACAGCGCGGTCGGGTCGATCGAGAGCCGGGTGCTGGTGACCGCACGCCAGTTCGAGGACATCGGCGTCACCCGTGAGCAGATGACCCGGGTACACCCCGTCACGCAGGTTCCCCGGCCCCTGACGGCGGCCGAGCTGCTGGACTCGGTGGCCCTCGAACGCACCGAGCTGCCACCCGCGACGCCCCCCGCTACGGACCCCTCCTCCGGCGAGTCGCGCAGGTCGAGCGCCTGAGGCGGCCTACGTTGGGCCTGTGAGCGCACCCACCCTGTGGGAAGAGGGCCAGATGGCAGGCAACCGCATCACGCGGTTGGCGGTCTTGGGCGGCCTCGTGGTCCTGACCCTGGACCTGGCCGTCTTCGGCCGGCTCACCCTCGTCTTCGACATCGGCTTCGTGCTGGTCTGTGTCGGCTCGGCGCTGGCCGTCCACCCCCGCGACTTCTTCCGCGTGGGCGTGCTCCCCCCACTGCTCCTGCTCGGCTTCATCACCCTGGTCGCGCTGGTCCACCGTGAGTGGATCGCGGACGCGGGCGACGGCCTCGTACAAGCGGTCGTCTCGGGGCTGGCCCACCGGGCGAGCGCCTTGCTGACCGGCTACCTGCTGGCTCTCGCCGTTCTTGCCCTACGCCAGCGGATGGGCGTGAAGCGCCTTCACTCGAAGCGCGAAGGGGCCCCTGCGCCGACCCTGGCGACCAGCGGCGGACCGTCGGAGGAGAAGTCGACGACGGTGGTGGGCTCCGAGCCGCACTCACCCGAGTCGATCACCGCGTCCAACCACTGATCGAGCTCGTCCTTGATCTGCCAGCCGTCGGTCATCGGCACGTCGTGGTCAGGCATCAGCAGCGTGCTGGACAGCAACGGCTCCCCGAGCTCCTCCAGCAGCGCCTTCACCACCGGGTGGTCAGGGATCCGCACGCCGACGGTCCTCTTCTTGGGGTGCATCAGCCGTTTCGGGACCTCGCTGGTGGCCGGCAGGATGAACGTGTAGGGACCGGGCGTCGCCGCCTTCACCGCGCGGAAGGCCGCGTTGTTCAGGTGCACCAGCTGACCGAGCTGGGCGAAGTCATGGCAGACCAGCGTGAAGTGGTGCTTGTCGTCGAGCTGCCGCAGCTTCTTGATGCGCTCCAGCCCGTCACGGTTGCCGAGCTGGATGCCGAGCGCGTAGCAGGAGTCGGTCGGATAGGCGACGAGCCCGCCGTCACGCAGGAGGTCCACCACCTGACTGATGGCACGAGGCTGCGGATCCACCGGATGCACGTCGTAGTAGCGAGCCACGGCTAGCTGACCTGGTACATGGGCTCAGGAGCCGTTGGCCGAGGCTGCCGCCTGGCGCAGGTCGCGACGCAGCTCGGGCGGGAGGGCGAAGATGAGCGACTCCTCGGCCGTGTGCACCGCCTGGGCGTCGGGGAAGCCACGCTCGGTCAAGAACTCGAGCACGCCCGTGACGAGGTCGTCGGGCACCGAGGCGCCGGAGGTCACACTGACGCTCACGACGCCGTCGAGCCAGGCCTCCTCGATCTCACTGGCGTCGTCGACCCGGTAGGCCGACCCGGCGCCGGCCTCGAGCGCGACCTCGGCCAGCCTGACCGAGTTCGAGGAGTTGGCCGAGCCGACCACGATCACCAGGTCGGCACCGGGACTGATCTCCTTGACGGCGAGCTGGCGGTTCTGGGTGGCGTAGCAGATGTCGTCGCTCGGCGGGTCCAGCAGCTGCGGGAAGCGGCGGCGGATCGCTTCGACGGTGGTCATCGTCTCGTCGACCGACAGCGTGGTCTGGGAGAGCCAGGCCACCTTCGACGGGTCTCGTACGACGATGGCGTCGACGTCGTCGGGGCTCTGCACGAGCTGGATGTGGTCGGGGGCCTCACCGGCGGTGCCCTCGACCTCCTCGTGGCCCTCGTGCCCGATCAGCAGGATGTCGTAGTCGTCGGAGGCGAAGCGCTTCGCCTCGTGGTGGACCTTGGTGACCAGCGGGCAGGTCGCATCGATCGTCTTCAGGCCACGCTCGGCCGCCTGCTCGTGCACCATCGGGGAGACCCCGTGGGCCGAGAAGACGACCGTCCTGCCCTCGGGGACCTCGTCGAGCTCCTCCACGAAGATGGCGCCGCGCGACTCGAGGTTGGCCACCACGTGCTTGTTGTGGACGATCTGCTTGCGCACGTAGACCGGCGAGCCGTAGAGGTCGAGGGCCTTCTCCACGGTGATCACGGCGCGGTCGACGCCAGCGCAGTAGCCACGCGGCGCGGCCAGGCGCACGGCGCGGTCGGCCTCGTCGGGCGAGAGGACGCTCGGCGTACCCAGGTCAGTCATGCCCCCAATCGTAGGTGCCGGGCCTTAGGGTCACCCAATGGCCTTGGAGACCTCCCCCGAGCATCCGGCTCCCGTGCGCCAGATCAGCCAGGCCATCAGCCAGTGGATCGACCGGCTCGGCCCGATCTGGGTCGAAGGTCAGGTGACCCAGATCTCCCGCCGCGGGGGGATGAACACCGTCTTCCTGACGCTGCGGGACAAGCTCGCCGACATCTCGGTGGCGGTCACCTGCAACCGGGGCGTCATCGACGCGCTGCCCACGCCCCTGGTCGAGGGCGCGCAGATCGTCTGCCACGCCAAACCCTCCTTCTACGCCACTCGCGGCACCCTGTCGCTCAACGTCCGTGAGATCCGGCTGGTCGGCGAGGGCGAGCTGCTGGCCCGGCTCGAGCGGCGCCGGCAGCTGTTGGCCGCCGAGGGCCTCTTCGCCCCGGAGCTCAAGCGCCGGCTGCCCTTCCTGCCGCGCAACGTCGGCCTCGTCACCGGCGAGAGCTCGGCCGCCGAGCGCGACGTGCTGGAGCACGGTCAGCGACGCTGGCCCGGTGTCCGCTTCACCGTGAAGTACGCCGCCATGCAGGGCGTGCACTCCGCGCGCGAGGTGATCGAGGCGCTGCAGCTGCTGGACCGCGACCCGGCTGTCGACGTGATCGTCATCGCCCGTGGCGGCGGATCGGTGGAGGACCTGCTGCCGTTCTCCGACGA
>JBKJON010000352.1:0-5366 GCA_046595715.1 Marmoricola sp. | reverse complement strand
CCTCCCACGTGGTCAGTGGCGCGAGCTGGGAGTAGCGCAGGTTGAGCTTGGTGTAGGCGTCGTAGACCCCGCGGCTGATCGCCTCGCCGTCGTCGGCCCCGGTGAGCACGCCCTCGGACTTCTTGCCCATCACGATCGCGGTGCCGGTGTCCTGGCACATCGGCAGCACGCCGCCGGCGGAGATGTTGACGTTCTTCAGCAGGTCCGTGGCCACGAAGCGGTCGTTGCCCGAGGACTCCGGGTCGTCGATGATCCGGCGCAGCTGGGCGAGATGGGCCGGCCGCAGGTAGTGCGCGATGTCGTGCATCGCCTCGGAGGTCAGCCGCTGGATCGCTTCCGGCGAGACCCGCAGGAAGGTCTGGCCGTCGGCCTCGAAGGTGGAGACCCCCTCGGTGGTCAGCAGACGGTAGGGCGTCTCGTCGGTCCCGAGGGGCAGCAGGTCTGAATAGCGGAACTCTGGCTGGTTGGTCACGCAAGGATTATCGACCATCCGTCTAATGTGTCGAACATGGCGGGTGATCTCGAGGGGTGGAGCGATCAGTCGAGACTGCGTGTCTCCGACGCGGACCGGCACCGGGTGGCAGAGCTGCTGCGGCAGGCCGCCGGTGAGGGGCGGCTCGACCTGGAGGAGCTCGACCAGCGGTTGGAGGCGGCCTACGTTGCCAAGACCTACGGTGACCTGGTCCCTCTCACCGCGGACCTGCCGATCGACTCACAGCTCCGTCAGCCGGCTCCCCACCAGGCGGTCGGCGCACCCCTCCCGACCGCCCACCGCTTCGACACCTCCGTCGCGATCCTGGGCGCGATCACCCGCAAGGGCGTGTGGGAGGTGGGCCGGTCGCACACGGCGTTCGCCCTGATGGGCGGGGTGGAGATCGACCTCCGCGAGGCGCGGTTCACCAGCCGGGAGACCGTCATCCACGCCTACGGCATCTGGTCGGGCATCGACATCTACGTCAACGCGCACACCCGCGTCATCGTCGACGGCTTCGGCATCATGGGCGCCTTCGACCAGGGGCGCGACAAGGTCGAGCCCGACCTCGGCCCTGACTCGCCGGTGGTGCGGGTCAACGGGTTCGCGTTGATGGCCGGCGTCACCGTGCAGCGCCGGCCGATGCCGGGCGATGGCAGGAGACGTCGCCTGCTCGGCCGCTGACCCGGGCCGTTGAACCCGCTGCGAAACCAGTGGTCAGCGACGGGTGAGGTGCATCAGGGTCACCGTCTCCGGTCGCCGCCTCGGCAGCCACAGCCCCCGGTCGGCCAGGGCGCGACCCGTCACGGTGGAGCCGTCGGTCGGGCCGTCCGCCGGCAGCGGCGAGGACATGCTGACGTGCACCAGGTCGACCGGGCCCTCCCAGCGCACGTCGTAGGACGCGGCCGGGTCGAGGCCGGGCACGCGGACGAAGACCCCCCGGTTGTGCGAGGGCTCGTCGAGCTGGACGTGGGCGATGAGCGCCTCCGTCCGGTCGGCCGCGACCACGCCGTGGAGCAGCACGGCCGGGTCGGGCGACTCGGGGCGTACGACGCGGCCCGAGTGCAGCAACGGCCGGAACCGCCGGTAGCGCTGCACCCACTCCGAGAGCCGGTCGAGGTCGTCATCGGTGGCGTCGGTGAGGTCCCACTCGATGCCGAAGGAGCCGAAGAGGGCAGTGGCCGCCCGGAAGTCCAGGGTGAGGGTGCGGCCGGTGGTGTGCGAGGTCGGTGAGGAGATGTGGGCGCCGACGTACTCCGGGGCCACGAGCTGGGTGGTCCACCGCTGAATCTGTTGGCGGGCCACCGCATCGGTCATGTCGGAGGTCCAGATGCGCTGGACCCGGTCCAGGACGCCCAGGTCCACCCGGCCACCACCCGAGGCGCAGGACTCCCAGTCGATGGCGGGGTGCGCCTCGCGCAGCGCGTCGAGCAGCGCGTAGAAGCCGAGCGTCTGTCGGTGGACCACCGGCGCCCCGCCGAGCAGCGCGCTGCCGGCCTCGAGCAGGTCGCGGTTGTGGTCCCACTTCACCGCGTCGACGGGGTACGCCGAGAGTACGGCGCTGATCTGCTCGAAGACGTGCTCGCGCACCTCGGTGCGGGAGAGGTCGAGCACGAGCTGGTGACGGTGGAGCAGGGGCACCCGGTCACCGGCGGAGAGGATCCAGTCGGGGTGCTCGCGGTAGAGGTCGGAGTCGGGGTTGACCATCTCCGGCTCGATCCAGAGCCCGAACTGCATGCCGTGGGCGTGCACGTGCTCGACCAGGGGAGTGAGCCCTTCGGGCCACACGTCCGGGTCGACCCACCAGTCGCCGAGGCCGAGCGTGTCGTCGCGACGGCCGGCGAACCACCCGTCGTCGAGCACGAACCGTTCCACGCCGATCCGGGCGGCGCGGTCGGCGATGGCCCTGAGTCGGGGGAGGTCGTGGTCGAAGTAGACCGCCTCCCACACGTTGAGCACGACCGGCTGGTGGGAGGGGTGCGCGGGCAGGCTGCGCTGGTGGGCGTGCCAGACCGCGGCCAGGCCGTCGAGTCCGTCGCGGGCGGCAGCGAGGTGGACCCATGGCGTGGCGTAACTCTCGCCGGCAGCGAGGCGCACCTCGCCAGGCAGCAACAGCTCGCCGCCGCCGATCGTGGTGCCGGTCGCAGGGTCGCGCTCGACGCGCAGCACGGAGTTGCCACTCCAGGCCACGTGCACGCCGAGGACCTCGCCGTACGTCGTGGAGAAGCCGGGGGTCCCGAGCACCGTCATCGTGGCGGCGCCGAGCCCCGGTCGGCCCGCCCGCGACTCGCGCAGCCAGAGGCCGTCGGTGACCTCGTGGCGCTGGGGGTTGCGCTCGCGCTCGTGGCGGCCGGTGAAGTCCAGGATCTCGGTCAGGTGGTCAGCGGCGGGGAGCACCACCTCGAGGCCCTCGAGCGTGTAGTCGTCCGGACCGTCGTTGGTCAGGGTGTGCCGCAGTCGCAGGGCTCCACCGGGAACGGTCTCGACCTCGCACACCAGCCCGAGGCCGGCCGCCTGGTCGACGAGCTCGATGCGCAGACGGGTCTCGCCCTCGTGGATCGCGACGCAGTCGAACCTGGTCGACCAGTCGCGGCCGCTGTCGCGGTGACCGCGCAGGTGCGGGCGGGTGAAGCGGCCGCGGGCGTGCTCGCCGAGGAGAGGCAGGCCGGGGCCGTTGGGCAGAAGGGGGAGTCGTGAGGGGTCAGCACCGATCGCACCGGCCGCGACCACGACGGGGAACCCGTCGTGGTCGCGAACCAGCTCGATGCCTGTCGTCCCCGCCCGATCACCCAGTGGGTCACGAGGGAAGAGCATGGACCTCAGGTCATCCCTTGACCGCGCCAGCGGTCATGCCTCGGACGAAGTAGCGCTGCAGCACCAGGAAGACCGTGATCGGCACGATGATCGTCAAGATGCTGCCGGCGGTGGTGAGGTTCCACCCCTGCCCCAGCTGACCGCGCAGGCCGGTGAGCGCGATGGTCATCGGCGCGTTCTCGCCGGGCCCGATGAACACCAGGGCCACCAGCAGGTCGTTCCATACCCAGAGGAACTGGAAGATCGCGAACGACGCCAGGGCCGGGACCGACATGGGCAGCACCAGCCGGTAGAAGGTCTGGAAATGGCTGGCACCATCGATCTTGGCCGACTCGATGATCGTCTTGGGCAGCGTCGCCATGTAGTTGCGCAGGATGTAGATCGCCAGCGACATGCCGAAGCCGATGTGGGCGAGCCACACAGCCGGGAAGGTTCCGTTCATCCCGAGGGCGCCGTAGATCTTCAGCATGGGGACGAGGGCGACGTAGTTCGGCACGACCAGCATGGCCACGATGCTCAGGAACAGCACGTCGCGGCCCCAGAACTCCATGAAGGTGAAGGCGTACGCCGCGAAGGCCGCCACCAGCACCGGGATGAACGTCGCCGGCAGAGCGATCGAGAGGCTGTTCAGGAACGCCGGGCCCATGTTGGCCTGGTCGATCGCCTCGTTGTAGTTCTTGGTCGTGAGGTTGCCCAACCCGCCGAGGACGGTCCACCAGCCCGTCGACTGCGCGTCCGTGACGGGACGGAACGAGGTGATCAACGTGCCGATCAGCGGGACCATCCAGATCAGGCAGATGAAGGCGAGGACCGCCTTCACCAGCCAACCGGCCTTCGCCGGGTTCGGGTCGAAGCTCGATGCCTTCTTCCGCTTCGCGGCTGTGGGTGTTGCTGCCGCCATCGGGGTGACTGCCTGGCTCATGCTGCCGCCTCCTCACGCTTGAAGTGACGTACTTGGTAGATCATCACCGGGACGACCGCGATCATCAGCAGGACCACGATCGCCGCGGCCGCGCCGTTGTTGAAGTTGGTGTTGAGCTGGTTGAAGAACTCGTTGCCGAGCACGTTGGTGTTGAAACCACCGTTGGTCAGCACGTAGACGATGTCGAAGATCTTCATCACCGCGATGGTCACCGTGATGAACACGGTGATCAGGGTGCCCTTGATCTGCGGGACGACCACCTTGAAGAAGGTCTGGCGCTCGTTGGCGCCGTCGATGCGGGCGGCCTCCAAGGTGTCGCCCGGCACGCCCTTGACGGCCGCGGAGAGCAGCACCATCGCGAACCCGACCTGGGCCCAGAGCAGCACCACCATCAACAGGATGCTGTTGAAGTGCAGGGTGCTGGTCTGCAGCCACGCCACCGGGTCGAACCCGAGCTTGGTCCAGACGGCGTTCAGGACCCCGATCTGGGTGCGGCCCTTGGGCTCGGCGGAGTACATGAACCGCCACACGGTGGCCGCGCCGACGGCGCTGATCGCCATCGGCATGAAGATGATCGTCTTGGTCAGCTTCTCGGCCGTTGGCTTGAGCCGGTCCGAGAGCACCGCGACGGCCAGGCCGAGGACCACCGTGACGGCGGGCACGATGATGATCCACAGCAACGTGTTGAACAGGGTCTGGCGGAACCCGCTGTTGGAGAGCAGCCTGGTGTAGTTGTCCATGCCCACGAAAGTGGTCGAGGAGGCGTCTTGGAAGCTGGCGATCGTGGACTGGATCGCGGGATAGATCAGGTAGAGCGCGACCGCGAGATAGGCCGGTGCGATGTAGAGGAAGGGCTTGAGTCGCTCCTCCCACTTGGCCGGAAGCAGTTCCGCGGCCTTGTTGAGCAGCCAGTACAGCGCAAGCGCCGCGCCGATGCCCGCGAGGACAGTCAACAGAGCTGTCAGCACCTTCATGCCAGATCACACCTTCCTGGCCCGGTCACCGGGCGATCTTGAGAACTGAGAGCTTGAGAAGTGAGAGCGCCGGGAGTGCGAGGCGGCGCCTCGCACTCCCGGCGGTTGTCATCGAAGCAGTCTCAGCCCGCGGGCCAGGCGGAGTCGATGTTCTTCAGGGCTGTCCCGAGGTCCTCCTGGCCGC
>JBKJON010000326.1:0-7772 GCA_046595715.1 Marmoricola sp. | reverse complement strand
CTCGGCAGGTTTCCGAGGTCAATCTGCGACGCCTCAGCGGGGTCGCAGGAAGGGCGTGACGAGACCGGGTACGGCGGCGTCGGCGAGCGCGATCGCCTGTCCCTCAGGGATGTCGATGGCGGCGTAGGCCTGCTGACCGGCGGCGGTCGTGGCCACGAGGGTCACCAGCCCGGCGCGCCGCTGGAACCACGACTGCTCGACGTTCCAGCCGATGATGCCGGAGCGCTGGAGTACGTCGCGCCGACCGCGCAGGCTTCCCGAGCGGACGATGAGGTAGCCCTCCGACAGGCCGTGCCCGAGCCGTCGGTAACGGTCGGCGGCGAGGAGCAGGGCGATCGGCACCAGCACCAGCGTCGGCAGCACCGTCCACCACGGCGTGGAGGTCGTGGTGGTGAGGACGATCGCAGCGACGGGGAGCACCAGGGCACCCAGAAGCGCCCGCGTGTAGCGCCGCCGGCGGGCGGCCGGACCGTGCTGCCGCAGCCCGAGGTGGAGCGGCTCCTCCACGTCGAGCACGGCGGCACCGGTCGCGTCGATGACGGCCCGCGGCGCCGGCGGCACGAGCTGGGCGCTGCTCGACTCCTGCTGCGAGATCCCGGTGACGATGGCGGCCAGTCGGCCCGCTCCGACGAGCCTCAGGCCGAGGGGTTCGAGGATCTCCAGCCCCCGCACGCGTTCACGCTCGAGGCTGGTCTCGGTCGTGGTGAGCAGGCCGCGGCGGATGTGGAAGGTGTGTTCCTGACGGTTGCGGGTGAGGGTGAAGCCCCAGTTGGTGATCAGGTAGCCGAGCACGGAGAACACCGCGCCCAGGAGCAGGAACACGACGACGCCCCCCAGCACCACCACCGGGATCAGGGTGGCCGCGGGTCGCTCGCTGATCCAGTCGAAGGCCGCGAGGTCGCGGAAGTAACGGTCGCTGACGCTCTCGCTGAACTGTCCGAGGATCGCCATCACGCCGGCCGCGATCACGTTTCCCGACGAGGTCAGCGGCGCGTAACGGACCCAGCGACGGTCGAAGTCGAGCAGCGCCTCCTCGCCGTACGCCGACCCGACCGGGACGTCATCCGGATCGGCACCCCCGGCCACCGCATCGGATGACGTCCCCGGGGTGTCCCGGTGCAGCAGCGCCGCGCGCATCTCCCGGGCCTGGTCGAACGGGAGGCCGTCGAGGGCGAACTTGTCGTCGTCCTGCTTGGTGCCGCTCGCCGTTCCGATCTCGACCTTGGCCAGCCCCAGGATCCGGTGGATCGGCGACGAGGTCACCTCCACAGCACGCACCCGGTCGAGCCGGGCGGTCACGACCTTCCTGCTCAGCAGGCCACGCTGCAGCTCGACCTGGCTGGGGGTGATCCGGAAGCTGGTCGTGAGGAAGCGCACGACCCCCAGGGCCACCGGGATCGCCACCCCGAAGAGCTGCCACATGCCCCCGTTGCTGCCGCCGCCCAGGACGAAGACGCCGACCAGGAACGGCAGGAACCTGACCATCTCGAGGACCGGATGGACCACCAGCATCCGCGGGTCGAGCCGCCGCCACGGGAACGGCTCGACGGCCGGACCGGGAAGCGCCGCAGCCGGCCCGGGAACCCCGCCGGGGGGCCCGGGGACCTCCGGAGGGGGGAGGTCGTCGAGCGGGATCTCCCGTCCGGTCGTCTCCTCCACGGGAGGTTCGCTCACGTGGCGTCCCCGGCCTCGGCCTCGGTAAGCCGGGTCAGGTCGTCGACCAGTCGGTCGGCCACCGGCTTGTCGATCAGGTGGATGTGCAACGGGCCGGCGGCGGAGGCGGTCGTGACGGAGACCGAGGCCAGGTCGAGCAGCCGGCCGAGGGCACTCTGCTCGAAGTCGACGGTCTGCACCCGCGACATCGGGGCGATGCGCCGCTCACGCGAGAGCCAGCCGGTCTGGGTGTAGACGGCCGTGTCCGTGCTCTCCCAGCGGTGGATCCGGTAGCGCACGATCGGCATCCCCACGATGTAGGCGATCGCCACGACGGCGTACAACGGCCAGGCCCAGAGGGGTACGTCGAACCAGTCCATCATCTTGGCCGCGACGAGCACCGCCAGCAGGACCAGGCAGCGCACGGTCGCGCCGGCCGCCCACAGCACCGGTGCCTTGGAGGAGACCTGGTGGGCGGGCTCACGCAGCGCCGGGTTCTCGGCGGGTGCCTCGGGCACGGGAGGGGTCGCTGCTTCGGTCACTGCCCCAGCCTGCCATCTGGGGTTCCGAAGTGTCAGGATCATCGGCATGGATGCAGACGGCGTCGGCTGAGCCGTGGTCGCCCTCGGCTGGACCGTGCTCGCGCTGGTCTTCCTCGACGAGCTACTGGCGATGGCGGCCGCGGGGGTCTGGGGCCATCACGCGGGTGGCGCGCTGCTGGCCGTGCTGATGCCGCTGGCGGTCGTGGCGGTCTGGTTCCTGTTCGCCTCCCCGCGGGCGCGGTACGGCGGTCCCGTCGTACGCCCCGTGGTGAAGGTGCTCGTGTTCACGCTGGCCTCGATCGGTCTGTGGGCAGCCGGTCACCCCGGGTGGGCCGTGGGGATGTTCGTCTTCTCGGCGGTGGTCAACGCCCTCGCCCAGCTGCCGACGATCCAGGCGTTGGTCGGCGAGGGGCCAGAGGGCGGTGACCGGTAGGGCGGTGGTCGACAGGGCACCCATCGGCACCCAGCCGCCCGCACCCCTCCCGCCCGGCCGGATCCCATCCCCCGCCACCCGCCGGCCGTGTCAGTACCTGCGGCTAGGGTCGGCCGCATGAGTGGAAGTGCTGAGGTCCTCGGTGGGATGGCCGTGCTCGGCCGCCGGGCCTGACGTGCCCCTCCACCTCCACCGCGCCCCACGGGCGGACCAGCTCGCCGAAGGTCTCGCCGGGTTGCTGCGCACCCCGCTCCAGGACCCCTTCGCGCAGGAGCTCGTCCTCGTCCCGGCCCGTGGCGTCGAGCGCTGGCTGAGCCAGACCCTCTCGCACCATCTCGGCCACGCCGAGGGGCGCGACGACGGGGTCTGCGCCGGCGTCCAGTTCCGTTCACCGGCCGGCCTCGTCGCCGAGATCACCGGCACCCGTGAGGAGGACCCCTGGGCCCCGGACGCCCTGGTGTGGCCGCTGCTCGAGGTCGTCGACGCCCACGCCGGCGAGGAGTGGTGTCGTGCCCTGAGCCTGCACCTCGGGCACGGCCAGGGCGGTGAGGAGGGCGAGCTCCGTCGCGGCCGGCGCTACGCGGTGGTCCGTCGGCTGGCCCGCCTGTTCGCGTCGTACGCCGTGCAGCGGCCCGCCCTGCTCGCCGACTGGGAGGCCAGGGTCGACAGCGACGGGACGGGCGGTGAGCTCGCCCCCGACCTCCTCTGGCAGCCCGAGCTCTGGCGGCTGCTGGTGCGCCGGGTCGGGGCGCCCACCCCGGGGGAGCGACACCGTCGCGTTCTCGACGACCTGCGCGAACACCCTGACCGGATCGCCCTGCCCAGCCGGTTCTCGCTCTTCGGGCACACCCGCATCCCCGTCACCGAGGTCGCGCTGCTCGGTGCCCTGGGCGCGCACCGCGAGGTGCACCTCTGGCTCCCGCACCCCTCCGCCACCCTCTGGGACGAGCTCGGCGACCTCACCGGCAGCGTGCCCCGGGCGGTGGACCAGTCCCACGACCGCGTCGGACACCCGCTGCTGGCCTCGCTCGGCCGCGACCTCCGTGAGCTGCAGCGGACGTTGGGATCGGTGGCCCTGACCTCGGACTCTCTGGTGGAGAAGGCCGACGCCGGCACCCGACCGGACGACCGCTCGGCCGCCTCCGCAGGGACGGCCCCACCCCACGAACTGCTCGGCTGGCTGCAGTCCGACATGGCCGCCAACCGGGTGGTCGACCCGACGACCCGCCTGCTCTCCCCGGACGACCGCAGCGTCCAGGTCCACGCCTGCCACGGCGCCGCCCGGCAGGTCGAGGTGCTGCGCGAGGTCCTGCTCGGTCTGCTCGCGGACGATCCCACCCTCGAACCACGCGACATCCTGGTGATGTGCCCCGACATCGAGGCCTACGCGCCGCTGATCTCGGCGGCCTTCGGGATGGCTGAGATCGCCGGTCACCCCGGTCACCAGCTCCGCGTCCGCCTGGCCGACCGTTCACTGACGCAGACCAACCCGCTGCTCGCCGTGGTCGGCCAGCTCCTCGATCTTGCGGGCGGCCGGGCCGAGGCGAGCAAGGTGCTCGACCTGCTCGCTGCCGGGCCGGTGCGCCGACGCTTCGGCTTCACCGACTCCGACCTCGAGACGATCACCGGCTGGGTCGAGAGCGCCGGCATCCGCTGGGCCTTCGACGAGCACCACCGCGAGCCCTACGGGCTGCAGCAGTACGTCCAGAACACCTGGCGCTTCGGTCTCGACCGCATCCTCGCCGGGGTGGCGGTCAGTGACGACGCCGACCGTTTCTTCGGTACGACGCTCCCGCTCGACGACGTCGGGAGCACCAGCATCGACCTCGCCGGCCGGCTCGCGGAGGCTCTCGACCGGTTGCAGCGCGTCACCGACGACCTGACGGGCAGCCACCCGGTGTCGCACTGGCTCGACACCATCGCCGACGGAGTCGATCAGCTGACCGCCGTCGGGCGTGGTGACGAGTGGCAGACCGGCCAGGTGCAGCGCGAGCTCGGTTCGATGGTCGAGGCCACCTCTGGCAGCGGCCTCGAGCTGCGGCTGCCCGACGTCCGCGCCCTGATGCGCGAACGCCTCAGCGGCCGGCCCACGCGCGCCAACTTCCGCACCGGCACGCTGACCGTCGCGACCCTGGTACCGATGCGTTCGGTGCCGCACCGCGTGGTCTGCCTGCTCGGACTGGACGACGGGGTGTTCCCCCGGGCCGGGGCGATCGACGGCGACGACACGCTGGCCCGGCGTCCCGTCACGGGAGAGCGCGACCCCCGCAGCGAGGACCGCCAGCTGATGCTCGACGCGATCATGTCGGCGACCGGGCACCTGGTCATCAGCTACACGGGGGCCAACGAGACCACCGGCCAGCCACGGCCGCCGGCGGTGCCTCTCGGCGAGCTGCTCGACGCCCTCGACGCCACGGTCGCCGGCGGCAAGTTGCACGTCCTGTGCCGCCACCCGCTCCAGGCCTTCGACCCCCGCAACCTCGTCCCCGCCCACCCGTTCTCCTTCGACCGGGGCGCCCTCGAGGGGGCCCGGGCCGCTGCGCGGCCACGCCGCGCGCCGGTCCCGCTCGGCGACGTGGTGCTCCCGGAGCGCCGGGGTGACGTGGAGCTCGGCCTGCTCACGGCCTTCTTCAAGCACCCGGTCAGGGAGTTCCTGCGCCGGCGGCTGGAGATCACCACCACCGACGAGGGCGAAGAGGTCTCCGACGGTCTGCCCGTGGAGCTCGACGGGCTGGCTCAGTGGGGCGTGGGCGACCGGATGCTGCGCGACCTGCTGTCCGGCCGCTCTCGCGAGCAGACGCTGGGCAAGGAATGGCGACGCGGGGTGCTCCCACCGGGTGTGCTCGGCTGGCGCCTGGCCCAGAAGATCGTCGATCAGGCCATCCCCGTGGCCGAGGTCGCCTCGGCCGCCACGCAGGGTCTCTCGGCCTCCGCCCGCGACGTCGACGTCGACCTCGGGGACGGTCGCCGGCTGCGGGGAACGGTCACCGATCTCTACGGCGAGAGGGTGGTCAAGGTGAGCTTCTCCCGGCTCGGGCCCAAACACCTGCTGGACGCCTGGATCCCGCTGCTGGCGCTCTGCGCGACCCATCCGGGGCGCGGGTGGTCGGCCGGCGCGATCGGACGCGGCGGCTACGGCCGCCCGACCGACCGCACCGCGTTCGGTTCCGTGGACGGGGCCGGTGCGCTGCTCGCCGACCTCGTCGCCATCTATGACGCAGGCATGCGTGAGCCGATCCCGCTGCCCCTGAAGACCGGACACGTGTGGGCCGCCAGCAACCCGCGTGCGGCCCGCTTCAAGGCCGAGAAGCCGTGGTCCAAGGACCGGTTCGGCGTCGAGAACCAGGACGAGGCCCACGTGCGGGTCTGGGGCCGTGACGTCTCCCTGGCCACCCTGCTGGAGCAGCCACCCCGTCCCGAGGAGGACTGGCCCGACCAGAAGACCCGACTGGGTGCGTTGGCGTGCCGTCTCTGGTCGCCCATCCTGGAGCGGTCACGATGACGGAGACCTCCACCACCGACATGCAGCCCTTCGACCTGCTGGGCGACCTTCCCGACGGGACCACCCTGCTGGAGGCGAGCGCCGGCACCGGCAAGACCTACGCCGTGGGGGCGCTGGTCACCCGCTACGTCGCGGAGGGGCGCGCCGCCCTCGACCAGATGCTGGTGATCACCTTCGGCCGCGCGGCCAGCCAGGAGCTTCGCGAGCGCGTCCGTGAGCAGCTGGTCGTGGCCGAGCGGGCGCTGGCCGACCCCGCGGCCGCCCGGCTGGCCGGTGGTCTGGTCGGCAGGCTCGCCGAGGTGGACGACGCCGAGGTGGCCACCCGCCGCAGGCGGTTGCGAGACGCCCTGGCCGACTTCGACGCGGCGACGATCGCGACCACCCACCAGTTCTGCCAGATGGTGCTGCGCTCGCTGGGGGTGGCCGGTGACACCGACTCCGGTGCCGAGCTCGTCGAGAGCCTGGACGATCTGGTGGTGGAGGTCGTCGACGACCTCTACCTGCAACGCTACGGACACCTCGCCGTCGAGCCGCCGTTCAAGAGGGCCGTCGCCCTGGAGCTGGCCAAGGCGGCGGTGCGTGACCCGCAGGCCGAGCTCGCCCCGGCCGACGCAGACCCCGGCACCTCGGCGCACGAGCGCCACACCTTCGCGGAGACAGTGCGCGACGAGGTCGACCGCCGCAAGCGCCGGCTCGGTGTGCTCTCCTACGACGACCTGCTGAGCCGCCTCGCCGACGCCCTGGAGACCTCCGACTCTCCCGCCTGCCAGCGGATGCGCCAGCGCTGGAGGATCGTCCTCGTCGACGAGTTCCAAGACACCGACCCGGTGCAGTGGCAGGTCCTCGACCGGGCGTTCTCGGACCACGCCACGATGGTGTTGATCGGTGACCCCAAGCAGGCCATCTACGCCTTCCGGGGCGGTGACATCTTCACCTACCTCGCGGCCGCCGAGAAGGCGGCGACCCGTCGGACGCTCGCGGTCAACTGGCGCAGCGACCAGCCGTTGGTCGAGGCGTTGCAGGCCCTTCTCGGTCGTGCGGAGCTCGGCGATCCGCGGATCGCCGTCCACCCGGTGGCGGCGCAGCACTCCGGCAGTCGACTCGAGGGAGCGCCGAGCCCGGAGCCCTTGCGCATACGGGTCCTGCGGGGAGCCGACCTCGGGGCGAGCGACAAGGGCACCCTCCCGATCGACACGGCGCGCGCCCACATCGCGCAGGACCTCGCCGACGACGTGGCGCGCCTGCTCGCCTCGGGAGCCACCTTCGAGGGCAGGCCCGTGGGTGCCGGCGACGTCGCGGTGCTGATCTACAGCCTCAAGCACGTCGGCCTGTTCCAGGCGGCTCTGACCGCCCGGGGCATCCCCTCCGTCGTGAGCGGGGGCAGCAGCGTGCTGCTCACCGAGGCGGGCGAGGACTGGCTGGTCCTGCTCGAGGCGCTGGAGCAGCCGCATCGCTCCGCCCGTGTGCGCTCGGTGGCGCTGACCCCGTTCGTCGGGCTCACCGCCGAGGCGCTCGACGCGGGCGGTGAGGACCTCACCGACGACATCGCCGAGCGCGTCCGGCGCTGGCTCGACCTGCTCCGCAGCCGTGGCATCGCCGCGGTCCACGAGGCCGTCGTCGCCGACGGGCTCGCGGCCCGGGT
>JBKJON010000171.1:0-12530 GCA_046595715.1 Marmoricola sp. | reverse complement strand
CCCGCGATCGCCTCGGGGTCCACGATCGCTCCGAGCAGCAGGCGCAGCGCCACCGGGTGCTTGAGCACCGGGAAGCCGACGGGGGTCTCACGCATCCAGCGTGTGAGCACGCTCCGGCCCTGGCGGGTCAGCGAGTACGACGTGGTCCGGTCGACCCCGTGTCGGCTGACGAGCTGCTGCTCGTGCAGCCGCTCGAGCTCGGAGTAGACCTGGCTCATCGCCGGTGAGACCCAGTAGAAGCGCAGGGTGCGGTCGGCCCGCTGCTTGAGCTCGTAGCCGGTGAGCGAGTCACCGAACGACAGCAGGCCGAGCAGGGCGTACGCCGTCATCGGCAGGTCGCGCGAAGGAGCGGTGGATTCGTCGCTCGAGAGGTCTTGACCCATGGTGGCTTCAGGTTAGTGTTCCTATTAGGAATAAGCGAGGAGGCACGCGATGGGCAAGCTGACGGTGCTGATGGTGGGGACGCGGAAGGGCCTGTGGATCGGGCGCTCCGACGAGGCACGCGAGGACTGGACCTGGACGGGACCGCACTTCGACATGGAGGAGGTCTACTCGTGCATGGTCGACACCCGCACGGAGACCCCGCGCCTGCTGGCGGGTGCCTCCTCGAGCTGGCTGGGCCCACGTGTCCGCCGCTCCGACGACCTCGGTGCGACCTGGGAGGAGTCGCCCCACGGCGGCCCGCGGTTCCCGGAGGGTACCGACGCGAGCGTGGAGCGCATCTGGCAGCTCACGCCGGGAGCGCGCGACGAGGTCGTGTACGCCGGGTCGGAGCCGGGCGCGGTCTGGCGCTCGACCGACCGGGGCGAGACGTTCGCGCTGGAGCAGGGGCTCTGGGACCACCCGCACCGACCGCAGTGGGGCGCAGGCTTCGGGGGCCAGGCCTTCCACACGATCCTGCCGCACCCGCAGAACCCTGACTCGGTGACGGTCGCGCTGTCGACGGGCGGGGTCTACCAGACCACCGACGGTGGCTCCTCGTGGTCGCCCCGCAACCAGGGCATCAAGGCGGAGTTCATGCCTGAGGGGGAGCAGTACCCCGAGTTCGGCCAGTGCGTGCACAAGGTCACCCGGCACCCTTCGCGTCCCGAGCGGATGTTCCTGCAGAACCATGGTGGCGTCTACCGCACCGACGACGAGGGCGGCTCGTGGAGCTCCATCGCCGAGGGGCTCCCCGCCGACTTCGGCTTCCCCATCGTGGTGCACCCCGACGAGCCGGACACGGTCTTCGTCTTCCCGATCAACGGCGGCGACAAGCGCTACCCACCCCAGGCCAGGGCGCGGGTCTGGCGCTCGCGCGACGGGGGGGATACGTGGCACGAGCTCGGCGACGGCCTCCCGGACGCGTTCTACGTCGCGGTGATGCGCGACGCGATGTGCGTCGACCACCACGACACCCCTGGCCTCTACTTCGGCGCCCGCAATGGTGCGGTGTGGGCGAGCAGCGACACCGGTGAGTCGTGGGCACAGATCGTGGCGGACCTGCCCGACGTCATGTCGGTGCGTGCAGCAGCGCTCTGAGCCCTCGGTCAGCTCTGCGTCATCTGCGGTCCCATGCTCGACGTTTCCGGGAACTCCATCTCGGTGGTGCCCAGCGCGTCGAAGGCGATCGGCTCGGGGACCCCGGCGGTGATCTTGGTGCCGTCGGCCCGGGTGCCACCGAGGATGGGTTTGTCGCCGAGCAACCCCTCGATCCGTTCACCCTGGTGAGCGAGTCGGACGCGCAGCGGTGAGTCGAGGCTCACGTTGTGCTCCTCGCCGCGCACCTTGAGCCGGACCTGCTCGGGGCCGGCCTTCTCGACCGTGACCGCGAGCTCGTCCTGGCGGAGCTCGATGCGCAGCTGCGACCCGCGCCACTTGAGCGGGAACCGCATCGAGGGCCAGGAGGCGGGCAGGCGCGGGTCGAACGTGAGCTGCCCACCGCGGTCGCGCATCCCGGCGAAGCCGAACACCAGCGCGCTCCAGACACCACCCGTCGAGGCGACGTGCAGCCCGTCGACGGTGTTGCCGTGCAGGTTGACCAGGTCGACGTACAGCGCCTGCATGAAGTAGTCCATGGCGACGTCGTGGTAGCCGACCTCGGCGGCGATGACGGACTGCACCACAGCCGACAGGGTCGAGTCGCCGGTGGTGATCGGGTCGTAGTACTCGAAGTCGGCGCGCTTCTCCTCCTCGGTGAAGCGGTCGCCCTGCAGGAACAGCGCCAGGACCACGTCGGCCTGCTTGAGCACCTGGAAGCGGTAGATCACCAGCGGGTGGTAGTGCAGCAGCAGGGGCCGGAGCTCGTCGGGCGTCTGGGAGAGGTCCCAGACCTCCCGGTCGAGGAAGAAGTCGTCCTGAGGGTGGATGCCCAGCCCCGAGTCGAAGGGGATGGTCATCCCCTTCGCGCAGGCCCGCCACTCCTCGACCTCTTCCTCCTTGAGATGCAGCCGGGTGACGAGCTGGGCGTACTCAGCCGGGTGCTCGGCACGGATCCGCTCGACCGCCTCGACCGCCTGCTCGAGGTTGAAGCGGGCCATCACGTTGGTGAACAGGTTGTTGTTCACGACGGTGGTGTACTCATCAGGCCCGGTCACGCCGTGGATGTGGAAGGACGGCGTGCCGTTGCTGCGCCAGAAGCCGAGCTCGGCCCACAGCCGCGAGGTCTCCACCAGGATGTCGATGCCGTCGCGGACCAGGAAGCCCCAGTCCCCGGTGGCGGCGACGTACTGCACCAGCGCGTAGGCGACGTCGGCGTCGATGTGCACCTGGGCCGTTCCGGCGGCGTAGTAGGCCGATGCCTCCTCGCCGCTGATCGTGCGCCAGGGGAACAGGGCACCACTCTGGGTCATCTCGCGGGCACGTCGCCGGGCGGCGGGCAGCATCCGGGTGCGGAAGTGCAGCAGGTTGCGGGCCACGTCGGGCTGGGTGTAGCTCAGGAACGGGGCGACGTAGATCTCCGCGTCCCAGAAGTAGTGCCCCTCGTAGCCGGAGCCGGTGACGCCCTTGGCCGGGACGCCCTGCTGGTCGGCGCGGGCGCTGGCCTGGGCGAGCGAGAACAGGTTGAACCGGATCGCCTGCTGGAGCACCTGGTCCTCGATCTCGACGTCGGCACCGGCCCAGAACCGGGAGTACCAGTCCTGCTGCTCGTGCAGGTAGTGCGCGACCCCGTGCCGGGCGGCCCGGTCGAGGGTGCGGTCACAGCGGTCGGCGAGCTCACGCGCGGGTACGCCGCGTGAGGTGTGGTAGGCCACCGTCTTCTCGATCCGGAGGGTGTTGCCTTCCCGGGCGTCGACGCGGAAGGCCATTTTGGTGAGGTCCTGGTCGTCGACCAGCACCGTCTCCCGCTCGTCGGGCGTCTCGACGTGGTGGTCCGCTCCGATGGCGATGGTCATCTTCGAGTTGGCGCACCGGTAGCCCAGCATCATCCGGTCGTCGTTGGCGAAGTGCAGCTGGGGCACCAGCACCCGGTCCTCGAAGCCGGTCGCCTTGCGGGGGTCGAGGTGCTCACCCATCGCCTGGGTGCTGTCGTGGTACTCGTCCTTGCCGTCCTGGCGGTTGAGCAGCTGTGAGGAGACCACGATGGGCGCGTCCCCGGAGAGCATGGTGACCTCCAGGGTCAGAACGGCGAGGTGCCGCTGGGTCATCGACACCATGCGGGTGGAGTCGACGCGGACCCGCTTGCCCGAGGGGGTCCGCCAGACCAGGCTGCGGCGCAGCACGCCGTCACGGAAGTCGAGCGAGCGCTCGTAGTGCTCGAGGTCGGCGGTGCCGATCGTGAGTGGCTCGTCGTCGACGTAGACCTTGAGCAGCTTGGCGTCGGGGACGTTGACGATGGTCTGCCCGGTGCGGGCGAAACCCACGGCGGCCTCCGCGTGCCGGATCTCCCAGGTCTCGTGGAAGCCGTTGATGAACGTGCCGTGGGCGAAGGCGTTGCGGCCCTCCTCCGGGTTGCCACGCATCCCGAGGTAGCCGTTGCCAACGGCGAACAGCGTCTCGGTGACGCCGAGGTCCTCGGGGTCGTGGCAGCGCTCGACCAGACGCCACGGGTCGACCGGGAAACGTCCCCGGTCCAGGGGGTCGGAGGTGACCCGGCGGCTCTTCACGCGCTCGCTCCGCTCACGTGACCAGGCAGGGTGTCGGCCAGGTCGGGGACGACCACGTGGGCTCCTGCCTCGGTGAGGGTGGCGCTACCGGCGCCCCGGTCGATGCCGACCACGAGCACGAAGTCGCCGGCGCGACCGGCCCGGACCCCGGACACGGCGTCCTCGAGGACGACCGAGGTGGCTGAGGTCGCGCCGAGCTCGGCGGCGGCGTGCAGGAACGTGTCGGGCGCGGGCTTGCCGGGCAGGCCCAGCTCTGCGGCGACACGGCCGTCCACCACGGTCTCGAACCGGTCCGCGAGGCCGGCCGCCTCGAGCACGGAAGGGGCGTTGGCCGAGCTCGACACCACCGCCAGACGCTTGCCGAGGTCGCGCAGATGGTCCAGGAGGGCGACCGAGCCCGGGTAGGCCGTCACCCCGTCGCGCTTCAGGACATGGTTGAACGCGTCGTTCTTGCGGTCGCCCAGGCTGCGCACGGTCGGCGGCCCGGTGGTGTCCTGATCGCCCTCGGGCAGGTCGATGCCTCGGGACGAGAGGAAGTCCCGGACCCCGTCGTACCGCGGCTTGCCGTCGACGTGGGCGAAGTAGTCGGCGTCGGCGTACGGCGCGGTGTCGGCGTCGCTGTCGGGGTGCTGCTCGGCGTACTCGCTGAGGAAGAGGTTGAACATCTCCGCCCAGGCGCGCATGTGGACCTCGGCGGTGGGGGTGATCACGCCGTCGAGATCGAAGAGGACTGCGTCGTACTGGGACCAGTCGATGGTGTGCCGCGCACTGCCCAGCGGCTCCTTGTGGGAGGACGTCACGACCAAAGTTTAGAGTCCGGAGCCGTTGGGCGCAGTGATACACGTGACCAGGGCGCCGTGTCGTGAGCCGCTGCACGCACCGCGTCACCCACCCCGCGGGGCTTGGAAGTAGTCTCGGCCCATGACCGAGCCGGATCCCGGGGCGACGCCTCCCCCCGACATCAAGCCCCGTTCGCGCGACGTCACCGATGGTCTGGAGAAGGCCGCGGCGCGAGGGATGCTGCGCGCCGTGGGCATGGGGGACGACGACTGGGTGAAGCCGCAGATCGGGGTCGCGTCCAGCTGGAACGAGATCACCCCGTGCAACCTCTCCCTGGACCGCTTGGCCAAGGCCGTGAAGAACGGTGTGCACGCGGCCGGTGGATACCCCTTGGAGTTCGGGACGATCTCGGTCTCCGACGGCATCTCGATGGGCCACGAGGGCATGCATTTCTCCCTGGTCTCGCGTGAGGTCATCGCCGACTCCGTGGAGACCGTGATGATGGCCGAGCGTCTGGACGGCTCGGTCCTGCTCGCGGGCTGCGACAAGTCCCTGCCCGGCATGCTGATGGCGGCCGCGCGGCTGGACCTCGCCAGTGTCTTCCTCTACGCAGGCTCGACCATGCCAGGCCAGGTCGACGGCCGGGACGTGACGATCATCGATGCCTTCGAGGCGGTCGGTGCCTGCCTCGCCGGGAAGATCACCCGCGAGGAGGTCGACCGCGTCGAGCGGGCGATCTGTCCCGGAGAAGGTGCCTGTGGTGGCATGTACACCGCCAACACCATGGCCGCCGTCGCCGAGGCGCTCGGGATGAGCCTTCCCGGCTCCGCCGCCCCGCCCGCCGTCGACCGCCGTCGCGACGGGTTCGCCCACCGGTCCGGTGAGGCCGTCGTGGGGATGCTCAAGAAGGGCATCACCGCCCGCCAGATCCTGACCATGGAAGCGTTCGAGAACGCGATCGCCGTGGTGATGGCCCTCGGTGGCTCCACCAACGCGGTGCTCCACCTGCTCGCGATCGCCCGCGAGGCCGAGGTCGAGCTCACCATCGACGACTTCAACCGCATCGGCGACAAGGTGCCGCACCTCGGCGACCTCAAGCCGTTCGGCCGCTTTGTGATGACCGACGTCGACCGCATCGGCGGCATCCCCGTCGTGATGAAGGCGCTGCTCGACGCCGGCTTGATGCACGGCGACTGCCTGACGGTGACGGGTCGGACGATGCGCGAGAACCTCGAGGCGCTTGCGCCCGCCGGTCTCGACGGCGAGGTGTTGCGCACGATGGACAAGCCGATCCACGCGACCGGTGGCCTGACGATCCTGCGCGGCTCGCTCTCCCCGGAGGGCGCGGTCGTGAAGTCGGCCGGCTTCGACGACTCGACCTTCACCGGCACCGCCCGCGTCTTCGACGGCGAGCGCTCCGCCATGGATGCCCTCGAGCAGGGCCAGATCACGGCCGGTGACGTCGTGGTCATCCGCTACGAGGGCCCCAAGGGCGGACCAGGCATGCGCGAGATGCTCGCGATCACCGGCGCCATCAAGGGCGCCGGCCTCGGCAAGGACGTCCTGCTCATCACCGACGGCCGCTTCTCCGGCGGCACGACCGGCCTCTGCGTGGGTCATATCGCGCCCGAGGCCGTCGACGGGGGACCGATCGCCTTCGTCCGCGACGGGGACCAGATCACCCTCGACGTCTCCGGCAAGACCCTCGACGTCGCCATCGACGCGGCCGAGCTCACCTCCCGCAAGGACGGCTGGACCCCCAACGCCCCGAAGTACACCAAGGGTGTCCTCGGGAAGTACGCCAAGCTCGTGCAGTCGGCGACGCACGGGGCGATCACGGGGTGAGGGCTGGCGGTTTTTCTGGTTAACCAGAAAAACCGCCACTTCCCCCACGTTGCAACGTTGGGAAACGAAAACCTTTTGGGGTCAGTACGCCGCTCCCGCGTGCTCGACCACCGTCCGCAACCAGATGGTTGACAAACTCCTCGCGCGGTGGCAGGCTCCTCCTCAACCAATCGGTTGAGGAGTGAGATGCCCGATCAGCTGTCCCAGGTCTTCGCAGCGCTGGCCGATCCCACCCGCCGCGACATGGTGGCCCGGCTCTGCGCCGGCGACGCCACTGTCGGCGACCTGGCCGCGCCGTACCACGTGAGCGTCCAGGCGGTCTCCAAGCACGTCAAGGTGCTCGAGGGTGCTGGTCTGGTGAGCCGCGGCCGCGAGGCCCAACGGCGTCCGGTCCATCTCGAGGCGAAGGTGTTCGACCTGATGACCAGCTGGATCGAGCGCTATCGGCAGCAGGCCGAGGAGCGGTACAGGCGCCTCGACGTCGTGCTGGCGGCCATGGACGAGACCGAGGAGAACCCCACCACGCAAGGACAGGCGTCATGAGTCCGATCACCACCACCAAGGACGGCACCACCACGATCGAGGCGGTCGAGGACATGCCCTCGATCAGGATGAGCCGCGACTTCGCCGCCACTCCCGCGCAGCTGGTCCGCGCCCACACCGACACCGAGGTCTTCGTGCTGTGGGTCGGGCCGGACGGCATGAACCTCGAGATCGACTACTGGGACGCGCGCACTGGCGGCAGCTGGCGCTACGTCGACCACGAGGACGGCGAGGAGTACGCCTTCCACGGCTGCTTCCACACCGTGCGCGAGGACCGCCTCGTGCAGACCTTCACCTTCGAGGGTTTCCCGGACAGCGTGTCGCTGGAGACGATGTGGTTCGAGGACCTGGGTGAGGCGCGCACGCGCCTGCACATCCACTCGCTCTTCGACAGCTACGAGGCCCGTGACGGCATGCTCTCGAGTGGGATGGATGTCGGCGTCAACGACGGTTACGCCAAGCTCGACGCCTTGCTCGCCAGCGGCCGGCTCTGAACCCGCCCGACCCCAGGAGAGGAACCTCGCATGGACATGAAGCTGGAGCTCGTCCCGCTGCCCACCAAGGACGTCGACCGGGCCAAGTCGTTCTACGTCGACCGCGTGGGCTTCGTCCTCGACCACGACGTGGAGCCCGGCAACGGCATGCGGATCGTCCAGCTCACGCCGTCGGGCTCGTCCTGCTCCATCGTGGTGGGGGTGGGGATGGTCGACCCCGACGACCCGCCCGTCCGCGGTCTGCACCTCGTGGTCGCTGACATCGTGGCGGTCCGCACCGAGCTGGTCGGTCGTGGGGTCGAGGTCAGTGACGTCAGCGACATGGGCGGCATCAGGTACGCCTACTTCGCCGACCCCGACGGAAACTCGTGGGCCCTTCAGCAGATCCCGGCACGTCTCTAACGTGGAGGGATGGACCAACGTGTCAGCTTCATCACCCTCGCCGTCGCCGACCTCGACCGCACCCGGGCGTTCTACGTCGACGGGCTCGGCTGGACTCCGGAGCTCTTCGTCCCGGGCGAGGTGCTGATGATCCGAGCCGGGGACAAGCTCATCCTCTCGCTCTGGTCCGAGGAGGGCTTCGAGGCCGAGATCGGCCCGATCCGCCGCGGTGAGGGGGTGGTCCCGATCACGCTCTCGCACAACGTCGCGACCGAGGCTGAGGTCGATGAGATCCTCGCTCTCGCCTCGTCGATCGGCGTCGAGGGGAGTGGTCGGGCCACGCATCGAGCATGGGGCGGCTACACCGGCTACTTCGCCGATCCCGACGGGTTCCGCTGGGAGATCGCCACGAACCCCGCGATGCCCGACCTCGTCGACCCCTGACCGGAGCCCTTCTCAGGCGGTGGGGCGCACGTCCATGACCACCTCGAACTCGAGCAGGTCCGCGCCCGAGGACACCGGCTGAGCACGCTCGCCGGAGTGCGCAGCGATCGCGGGACCGTCGTGCCACGCGACGAAGGATTCCTCGTCCTCCCATTGGGTGACCACGAAGTAGCGGTCCTCGCCCTTGACCGGGCGCAGCAGCTGGAAGCCGAGGAAGCCGGGGGTGCCGTCGACGCTGTGGGCGCGGTTGGAGAAGCGCTTCTCCAGCTCTTCGCGGGCCTGCGGGGGGGCGGAGATGGCGTTGATCTTCACGACTGACATGTCCTCGAGGCTAACCAGTGCCCAGGCCGCCGGGTCAGGGGGTGACGGCGCTCGCAGGCAGGTCGAACCAGCGGAGGTGCTCGAAGTCCTCGCTGACCTCGGGCCGAGGCGTCAGGTCGGGCTCCCGGGCCTCGGTCAGGATCTTGGCGCCGTCCTGGAGATGTTGCTGGAGCACCGACTCGTCGGCCGCCTGCTGCGAGCTGGGCGCATGCATCCCGTGCTCGTCGTAGGTGATGGCGCCGAGACGGAGCGGCGGCTCGACGACACCGTCCTGGTGTGTCCAGATGCCGGAGGCGGTGTCGAACCGGTAGTCGCCCAGCAGCCGCCATCCGTCCCGTGCGACCAGCCGGACCGCATCGACGATGTAGTCGGCGACCGTGTCGGAGAGGAAGTAGTTGAAGTTCACTCGCACCCATCCCGGCTTGATGCCCTCGCAGCCGCCGGTGATCTCGCGCTCGAACTCGTGGCTGCGGTCGAGGTCGATGCCCAGCAGGCGGTGGCCGTAGGGCCCGGCGCACGAGCACCCTCCCCGCGACTGGATGCCGAACAGGTCGTTGAGCACCGCGACGACGAAGTTGTGGTGCAGGTAGCGGCCCGACGGTGCGCGTACGACGAACGACACGATCGAGAGCCGGTCGGCCTCGAGGTTGCCCAGGATCTCGATCGAGGGCTCCTCGCGCCAGGTGGCGACGGCGCGGCTGAGGAAGCGCTCCTCGGCCGCCCGGATCGTGTCGACGCCCACGGCCTCCTTGAGCTGGAAGACCAGGCCAGCACGCACCGACTCGATGATCGCGGGCGTGCCGCCCTCCTCACGGTGCTCCGCGTCGGGCAGGTAGGCATGGTCGGCGTCGTTGACGTAGGCGACCGTTCCGCCGCCGGGAACGTCCGGGACGCGGTTCGAGAACAGCTCACGGCGGGCGATGAGCACGCCGGGCGTCGACGGCCCCCCGATGAACTTGTGCGGCGAGAGGAAGACCGCGTCCTTGTACGCCGTGGGGTGGGCCTCGTGGTCGGGGTACATCTCGATCTCGATGTAGGGGGCCGCCGCCGCGAAGTCCCAGAAGGAGAGAGCGTCCTGCTCGTGCAGGATCTCGGCGATCGCGATGGTGTTGGACACGATGCCGGTCACGTTGGAGGCGGCCGAGAACGAACCGATCTTGAGCGGCCGTTCGGCGTACCGCAGCAGTGCGGCCCGCAGGGCGTCGAGGTCGATGTGACCGTCGGGGTCTTGGGGGATGACGACGACGTCGGCGATCGACTCGCGCCAGGGGATCTCGTTGGAGTGGTGCTCGTAGGGACCGATGAAGACGACCGGCCGCTCGTTCGGCGCGATGTGCTGGAGCAGCGAGTGGCGGTCCTCGAGCGCGGAGGGGATCCGCAGGCCGAGGATCCCGATCAGCTTGGAGATCGTGCCGGTCGTGCCGGACCCCGCGAAGATCACAGCCGTATCGTCGTCACCCCCGACCGCGTCGTGGATGATCCGCCGCGCGTCCTCGCGGAGCCGGGTGGTCTGCAGGCCGGTGCCACTTGACTCGGTGTGGGTGTTGGCGTAGCTCGGCAGCACCTCGTCGCGGATGAAGTCCTCGATGAAGGACAGCGCCCGGCCCGAGGCGGTGTAGTCGGCGTAGGTGACCCGCCGTTCGCCGTACGGCGTGCGCATGACGTGGTCCTCCCCGATCACGGAGTCGCGGATCAACCGCAGGAGGCCTGTCATCACCTCAGTCTAGAGTCGCGGCATGCCGCACGACGACCACGGACAGCCCGTCGGTGAACCGGTCACCTGGAACCCCGGTGCCGCCTTGGTCCCCGTCACCCTCACCGGACGCACCTGTCGGTTGGAGCCACTGGGGGAGGAGCACGTCGACGGGCTCTACTCCGCCCTGTGCCTCGACTCCCCGGCGAGCACCTGGACCTACATGCCGAGCGGCCCGTACGCCGACCGTGACGCGTTCGCGGCCTCCCTGGCCCACCTGCACACGATCCCGGCCATGGTGCCGCTGGCCGTCGTGCTCCCGGACGGGACGCCAGTCGGGATCGCGACGTTCCTCCGCATCGACCACGTTAACGGCACAGCCGAGGTCGGCCACATCAGCTACGGCTCGGCGCTGCAGCGGACCACCGCTGCCACCGAGGCCATGTTCTTGATGATGAGCCACGCGTTCGACGTTGTCGGTCTTCGGCGGTACGAATGGAAGTGTGACTCCCTCAACGAGCCTTCGCGCCGGGCCGCGGTCCGCCTCGGGTTCACCTTCGAGGGGGTCTTCCGGCACGCCGTGGTCTACAAGGGCCGCAACCGCGACACCGCCTGGTTCGCGATCACCGACGCCGAGTGGCCGGGCATCAAAGAGGCCTTCCGGCGCTGGCTCGACCCAGGGAACTTCGACGAGCACGGACAACAGCGCGCACCACTGACCACGAGACAGGAGTGAACGATGACGGACGACAAGCAGGCACTGAAGGGCGTCGAGATCGCGGAGGCCGGCCTCGACGGCTGGCGCAAGGTGCTCGACCGGCTGATCGTGCGCTACGAGACCGGCAACTTCAACGCCGGCACGGCCCTGGTCACGAAGATCGCGGAGGTGGCGGACGCGGCCGACCACCACCCCGATGTCGACCTGCGCTACCCGCACGTGACCGTCTCCCTCAAGAGCCACGACGTCAACGCGATCACGGCCCGGGACGTCCGGCTGGCGCGCCAGATCAGCGACCTCGCCGACGCCGCGGGTGTCGCCACCGCGGAGCACGCTCCCGACGTCATCGAGCTGGCTCTCGACACCCACGATCACACGAAGATCTCGCCGTTCTGGGCCGCGGTCCTCGGCTACGAGGCCCATGGCGACGAGGTGACCGACGGGGCCGAACGCACGCCCAGCGTCTGGTTCCAGGAGAGCGACTCGCCTGAACCCGACCGTCAGCGCTGGCACCTCGACGTGAGCGTGCCTCACGATGTCGCCCAGGCACGCATCGAGGCCGCCGTCGCCGCTGGCGGCACCATGATCAGCGACGAACGCGCGCCGGCCTTCTGGGTGCTCGCCGACCCCGAGGGCAACCAGGCCTGCATCTGCACCTGGCAGAGCCGCGACTGAGGCCTCGAAGGGGGTCGTCCGGAGGGCTCCAGAATGCGGGCACCCGTCCCATGATCTGGGACGGGTGGCACACTGGGTTGAGCCGCGAAGGGTGCGGGGGCATTCTTGTGCCCATGCGCTTTGAACTTCTTGTACGCACGCGACGCGTGAGCTGAGGGCCTTGGCCCCCGCCCCACGCGTCCACCCCTCGTTCGCCGAAAGGCTCGAGGGGTTTTTTGTTGGCCGAAACACGACAGAGAAGATGAGCAGATGTCCGAGCAGGGAACCGGCGAGCAGGTCACTGGTGCGCAGAGCCTGATCAAGTCCCTCGAGAGTGCGGGTGCCGAGAACATCTTCGGCATCCCGGGCGGAGCGATCCTTCCGGCGTACGACCCCCTCTTCGACTCCAAGATCCGACACATCCTCGTGCGCCACGAACAGGGCGCCGGTCACGCGGCGCAGGGGTACGCCACCGCCACCGGCAAGGTCGGTGTCTGCATGGCGACCAGTGGACCCGGCGCCACCAACCTGGTCACGCCGATCGCGGACGCCTACATGGACTCGGTGCCGAT
>JBKJON010000599.1:0-3214 GCA_046595715.1 Marmoricola sp. | reverse complement strand
ACCTCGACCGGGCCAGCGGCAGGTAAATCTGCGACGCCTCAGCGAAGTTTGCGAGTAAAACTGCGACGCCTCAGCGGGCCGGGGCCAGCGAGGGCCCAAGGCGGCGAGCGCGGGTGGGGCGGGGGTCAGAGGCGGCGGGCGGCGTCGCCGGCACGTAAGCCGTAGGCCCCGCCGAACATGGCGGCGTGGACGAGGAGCGGGAAGAGCTGGTGCAGGGGCTGGCGTTCCCCCCAGCCGTCGGCGAGGGGGCTCTCCTCCTGGTAGGCGTCGAGCAGCCGTTGCAGGTGTGGCAGGCCGAACAGGGCGAGCATGGCCAGGTCGGTCTCTCGATGGCCCCCGTGAGCGGCCGGGTCGATCAGGGTGGCCTGGTCGGCGGTCCACACCACGTTGCCCGACCAGAGGTCCCCGTGGAGGCGGGCGGGTGGTTCCGTCGGTCCGGACAGGTCGTCCATCCGCCCGATCAGCCCCTCGATCGCGAGTACGTCGGGCCGCCCGATGTGGTCACGGTCGGCGGCCAGCTTCAGGTAGGGCAGCACCCGCCGTGTCGCGAAGAAGTCCGGCCACGTGGGCGCGGGCCGGTTGGGAAGGGGGAGGGCGCCGATGAACCCGTCCTCGGGCGCACCGAACGACTCAGCGCCGCTCGCGTGCAGCCGGGCCAGCGAGTGGCCGAGCCGGGCCGCGCTCTCCGGGCTCGGCCGGGCGGGATCGATCCACCGCAGCACGAGGCAGTCCTGCTCGACCGCGAGCACCTCGGCCACGTCGGCCACCCCGGGGTCGGCCAGCCAGCCCAGACCGCGTGCCTCGGTGAGGAAGAAGTTCTCCGGGGCGCCGGCGCGGGTCTTGACCAGGGCCGAGCTGCCGTCGCTGAGGCGCACCCGGGTCGACGTGCAGATGTCACCCCCGGCCACCGGCGTGGTCGCCACCACGGCCTGGACGAGCAGCTGCTCGACCCGCTCCGCGATCCCACGCATCCGTGCCATCGCTCCACTGTGCCCGGCCACGCGCGCGGTGACCAGAGCTCAGTCAGCCGGCCATCCGCCCCAGATGGGCCAGGAGACGAGTGCCGACCGGCGACGCGAGGGGCACCGTCACAACCTCGGCGAAGCGTCGCCCGCGCTCCTGAGGGAGTACGACGGCCAGCGCGACATCGAACAACCGCGTCGCGAGGTCCTCAGGCAACCGGGGGTCGCGGCCCGTCGTGACGGCGACGTCCCACCCGTGCACGGCGATCTCCAGCGCTCCGACGAGCGCCACCGTGTCGCGGCCGAGCGCGAGGTCTCCGACGCACATCGGTGCTGACGTGACGCGCTGGTGCCAGGCCGCACGCGTGCGGCAGGCCCGCTGGACGATGCGGTCGACCAGATCGTCGGGGCCGGCCGGGGACGGCTGCGGATCCACGGTGACGCGTCCCAGCTCGGCAGCCTCGGCGATGGCCACCAGCGACTCGTCCATGTGGTTCAGCAGCTGGCCGAGGTCCCACCGGCGGCACGGCGTGGGGAGCGACAGCGCGCTGGTGCGGGCCTGCTGCAGACAGGCGTGGGTCCAGGCGACGGCGCTGTCGAGCACCGCCACCGAGGCCGGCAGCGAGGTGGTGAACACCTCAACCCAGGGAGTACGACGCCGGCAGCGTCGAGGGCAGCCCGAAGGTCTCGAACAGCCCGACCTCGAAGAACGCGGTCACGTGCGTGACCCGCCCGTCGACGACCTGGAGCACCTGCAGCTGGAAGGGCTCGAAGTGCCCCTCCGGCTGGCGCATGTAGAGACCGAAGGCCGGCTGGCCGTTGGCCGAGGTGCGGATCATCGGCATGTCGTTGACGCCGCCCGGGCACTGGTGGTCGATCAGGTCGGCGATGTTCTGGGCCCCGGAGTACCACCCGGTGAACGGCGGCATCTCCCACACGGCGTCGTGGGCCAGCATCGTGACCAGGGCGTTGACGTCCTTGTCCCAGAAGGCCCGCACGTACCGCTCGAGCATGGCCTCGTGCTCGGGAGTCAGGTCGTCCTCGACGGCCCCCTGGGTGAGCTGCCTCTCGGCGAGCTGGGCGTGGGCCCGCTGCAGGGCGCTGTTGACCGCGGCAGGCGTGGTCTCCAGAGCCGTCGCGGTCTCCCTGGCCGACCAGCGGAGCACGTCGCGGAGGATGAGTACGGCGCGCTGGCGGGCCGGCAGGTGCTGGAGCGCAGCCACGAAGGCGAGCCGGATCGAATCCCGGTTGCCGACCACCGTCGCAGGGTCGATGTTGGCGACGTCGACCATCACGTCGGGCACGGGCTCGAGCCAGGACACCTCGCTGGCCTCGACCAGCTCGTCCCCGGCCTGGGCCCCGGGCATGCCGAGACCGGTCGGCAACGGGCGGCGGCCCTTGTTCTCCAGGTTGGTCAGGCACACGTTGGTGGCGATGCGGTAGAGCCAGGTGCGGACCGACGAGCGGCCCTCGAAGTCGTCGTAGGCCCGCCAGGCCCTGAGGTAGGTCTCCTGCACCATGTCCTCGGCGTCGTAGACCGAGCCGGTCATGCGGTAGCAGTGCGCCGTCAGCTCGCGGCGGTACTGGTCGGCGACCCGTGGGAAGTCGTCGGTGGCGGGTGGCGCAGCCCGCTCGGTCTCTGTCGGCCGCTCGGGCGCGGCCGGGCCAGCGGTGTGGTGCGAGGTGTCGAGCGTGGTCATGGGTGCTCCTTCGAGGTTCCAACTCTAGGCACATCTCATGACTGACGGCGAGGGCAGAACTCATCGGTGAGCCGGCGAGAAAGTCCCGTCGCCGCCTCAGAGCGGGAGCGCCTCGAGCTCCCTGAGGATGCCGCGACAGGTGCGCTCGACCATGGCGATCACCTCGACGAAGCCCTCGTCGCCGCCGTAGAACGGGTCCGGAACGTCGAGGTCCTCCGGCCCGGGGTCCGCCGGCGCGAGCGGGTCGAAGGTGCGGAACAGCCGCACGTGGGAGTCCCGCTCACCGACCCCGGTGATGTCGGCGAGGTTGCGGGCGTCCATGGCGAGGACGAGGTCCTTCTCCAGCCAGCCGGCGTCGAACTGCTGCGCCCGGTGGGCGGAGGCGTCGTACCCCTCCGCCCTCAGCTGGGCGGCCGCTCGGGCATCCATCGGCTGGCCGACGTGCCAGTCGCCCGTGCCGCAGCTCGACACCTCGACCTTGCCGGCCAGCCCGGCCCGGTCGACCAGCTCGGAGAGGATCACCCCAGCCATCGGGGAGCGGCAGATGTTGCC
>JBKJON010000163.1:0-2639 GCA_046595715.1 Marmoricola sp. | reverse complement strand
TCTGGTGCGGGGAATTCTCCGCGATGTACTTGGTGCGCCGCTCGCTGATGCCGGTGTTGATCGACCCCGGTTCGACGGTGGTGAGCCACACCCCGAAGGGCGCCATCTCGAAGCGTGCAGCGGTGGCGAACCCCTTGATGGCCGCCTTGGTCGCGACGTAGGACGAACGGTAGGCGAGGGGGAAGCTGGCCAGCATCGAGCCGACCATCACCACCCGTCCGTAGCCTCGCTCGCGCATGGCCGGGAGCAGGAGCTGGGTGAGGTGCACGGGGGCGATGACGTTGAGCCGGAAGAGGCGCTCCAGCGCATCGACGGGCAGGTCTTCCAACGGCCCGCTCTGGGACTCACCGGCGTTGTTGACGACGATGTCCACGTGCAGGCCCTCACGGCCGAGGGCGGCGACGAGGCCGTCGACAGCGGCGAGATCGGTGAGGTCGAGGGCGCGGTAGGTGACCCCGTCCAACCGGGAGCCGACCGGGATCCTTCCGGGGTCGCGGCTGGTCCCGATCACCTGGTGCCCACGCTCGAGCAGCAGCTGGGCGGTGGCCAGGCCGATGCCCGACGAGGCGCCGGTGACGAGAGCGGTGCGCTTCGTGGTCATGCCACGGAGCGTAGTGCTCAGGCCTCGAGCGTCCGACGGTGTGGCGAGCCAGAACCTATGGAGTGCCGCCAAGCGGTGCACTCCGCGGTGTTGGGGGAGTGGTGGCAGGCTCGTCCCATGAGCCGACCAGCAGTCTTTCCGTTCATCTTCGCGACGCCCTACCGGCTGGCCGCGTTGCCGTTCGGGATCACGCCGCGCACGACCTCGGTCACGGTGGAGGGTGACGAGCTGCGAGTTCGGTTCGGCCTGTGGTCGTTGCGCACGCCGCTCAGCAACATCACCTCGGTCGAGCTGAGCGGTGGGTTCGGCTTCCTCAAGACAGCCGGCCCGCCGCACCTCTCGTTCTCCGACCGTGGCGTGACCTTCGCGACCAACGGGGACCGGGCACTGTGCGTGAGGTTCCGGGAGCCGGTGGCCGGCATCGACCCGACCAGGAGGATCAAGCACCCCGGGGCGACGATGACCGTCGCCGACCCCGAGGGGCTGGCGACGGCCCTCGGTCACATGTCGGCGTAGCGAACGGCCTCGGCGAGCTTCTTCTCGAGGAACTCCGCGGTGACCTGCCGGCCAGAGGCCGGCGGCCAGCCGGCGCCTTCGGGGGAGTAGAGGGTGGCGTACGCCGCCGTGTCGCGCTGGTAGCGCCAGCCCTCGGAGAGCGGGCCGACGTCGTAGGCGTCGTACCCGAGCTCGTCGAGGAGCGCGGACACCTGCCTCTTGGCCTCGGCGTCGTCGCCCGCGATCGCCAGGACGGAACGCTCCGGGTCGCCGGCCGGGCGCTGCAGCGTGCCCAGGAGGCCGAAGTAGATGTTGTTGAACGCCTTCACCACGTGGGACTCCGGCAGGTGCGCCTGGAGGAGCTCGCTGACGGTCGTTGACTCGTCGTCGAGCTCGGCGATCTGCCCGTCCCGCTGGGGGTAGTAGTTGTTGGTGTCGATGACGACCTTGCCGCGCAGGGGCTCGACGGGCACCTGCTGGTAGGCCATCAGGGGGACCGTCACCACGACGATGTCGCCCGCTGCCGCAGCCTCGGCCGCGGTTGCCGCTCGGGCGCGGGGCCCGAGCTCGCCGACCAGCTCGGTGAGCGTCTCCGGTCCGCGACTGTTGCTGAGCACCACGTCGAGTCCGGCGTCGACCGCCAGACGCGCCACGGTGCTGCCGATGTTTCCACTGCCGATGAGTCCGATCGTTGTCATGTCGGAGGAACGGCACCCACGGTGGAGTCATTCCCCGTGGTGCGAACTAGCATCGGACCCATGACCGTCGGCGACCTGCTGGCCGCAGACCGTGCGGAGACCGCTGACCGTCTGGCCCGGCTGCGCGACGACTTCGCGGCCGTCGTAGAAGCGACACGTGACGCCAACTCCGACGACGAGCACGACCCGGAGGGTCACACCATCGCCTATGAGCGGTCGCAGACCCTCGCGCTGGTTCGACAGGCCGAGCGCCATCTCGTCGAGGTCGATGCGGCGCTGGCTCGCGTGCGGGCCGGCACCTACGGTGTCTGCGAGTCGTGCGGAGGGCTCGTCGCCTCGGGGCGCCTGGAAGCACGACCGACCGCACGCAGCTGCATCGGCTGCGCGGGCTCTGGCGATTGAAGCGGCTCAGGCAGTCCAGAATCTGAGGGGCTCAGCCCGATGGTTGTCGTGCTCGGGGGAGCGGGGGTCGGTGCTGCTCTCCTTGTGAGGAGCACTGGCGCCTGCTTGGCTGGTCGGACAATCGTGGTCTGGGTCACACCCCGTGTCCTTGCCGCGACCATCGAGCACCAGCTCCCGGTTCGGGCGCGGAGGGGAACAACACATGTCTGGAAATCGCATCGTCGTCTACAAGGGGCCGGGTGAGGTCGCCGTCGAGACGATCGACTATCCGAAGCTCGAGGTCCCCAGCGAGGTCGCTGAGGGCACTGGCATCAAGAAGAAGGCGCCGCACGCGGTGATCCTCAAGCTGGTCACGACCAACATCTGCGGCAGCGACCAGCACATGGTCCGCGGTCGTACGACGGCCCCGGTGGGTCAGAGCCTGGGCCACGAGATCACCGGAG
>JBKJON010000277.1:0-10406 GCA_046595715.1 Marmoricola sp. | reverse complement strand
CCGGCCTGCGCGAGGCCGTGGCCGCCCACCACCGACGCACCTGCTGGATCGAGGTGACCCTCGACGACGACGACATCACGACCGGCTCCTCAGGAGGATTCCTGCTCGCGTTCCTCGCCGCGTTCGAGGCCGGCGACCGCGTGGTGATGGCCCGTCCCGGCTACGCCTGCTACCGCAACGTGCTGGCTGCTCTCGGGTGCGAGGTCGTCGAGATCGACTGCGGCCCCGAGACCCGTTTCCAGCCCACGATGGAACAGCTGGCCGCGGTCGAGGGACCCATCGCCGGCCTGGTCATCGCCTCGCCGGCCAACCCGACCGGCACGATGCTGCTGCCCGACGACCTCGATGAGATCTCCCGCTGGTGCGAGGACAACGCCGTTCGTCTGGTCAGCGACGAGATCTACCACGGCATCACCTACGGCGACGCCGGGCTCCAACACCGCAGTGCCTGGCACACCTCCCGCACCGGCGTGGTGTTCGGGTCGTTCTCGAAGTACTTCTCGATGACCGGCTGGCGCCTCGGCTGGATGCTGGTGCCGGAGGACCTCCGTCGACCGGTCGACGTGCTCACCGGCAACTTCACGATCTGCCCTCCTGCCCTGAGCCAGTACGCCGCCCTCGCCGCCTTCACCCCGGAGTCCTACGCCGAGCTCGACGGCCACGTGGCGAGGTACGCCGAGAACCGATCGCTCCTGCTGGAGGGGCTGCCGAAGCTTGGCATGGACAAGCTCGCCCCCGCCGACGGCGCCTTCTACGTGTACGCCGACATCGGCCACCTGACCGACGACTCCCACGCCTGGTGCCTGCGCCTGCTCGAGGAGACCGGGGTGGCCACCGCACCCGGCATCGACTTCGACACCCGCCGCGGCAACGAGTTCGTGCGTCTTTCCTTCGCCGGCAGCAGCGAGGAGATCACCGAGGGGCTCGAGCGGCTCGGTCGCTGGCTCGGCTGACCCCACCTGAGTACCAGGGCTCAGTCCGACCGGGTAGCCGCGCCCTGATGCCACCCCCCACTTCGCTCCTAGCGTCGAGAGCACCTGGTCGGACTCCCGGCCCCGATACTCAGGAGCACCCATGTCACCTCGTCGACTCGCCCCCGGCCTCATCTGGGGACTCGCCTCCACCGTGCTCGTCCTGACGCCCCTGCCCGCCTTCGCGGAGACTCACACCGTCACGGACGCGACCCATGACGTGGTCTCCCAGGGCATCGAGGAGGAGGTCCCCGACCATCCCGAGCCGACCCGCGACGAGGGTGATGCCCTGGCCATGCGGGTCAAGCACGGCAAGAAGGCGGTGCGCATCACCCTGCAGACGGCCCAGCTGACCCGGGACGCCACGTCCAGCACCGTGCACGTCTTCGGCATCCGCACCAACGAGGGGCGCCGGGCCGAGCTCGACCTCTACGTCAGCGGCAAGCGCTGGCAGGGCCAGCGGATGTGGACGGTCAACGGCAAGGACCGCACGTGCCGAGGGCTGAACACCCACATCGACTACAGCGCCGGCACCGTCCGGGTGGTCCTCCCCCGTCGCTGCCTGTCCAACCCGCGCTGGGTGGAGGTCGGTGGCGGCATCGGCATCCTGACCGCTGACCGGCTCTACGCCGACGACGTCAGCCTGGCCGGGAAGGTCGGCGACGACCTCGCCTACGGGCCGCGCCTCCGCCGAGACTGACCTCAAGACCGTCGATCATGCGGGACACAGTCGTCTGGGCACAGAGCGTGACGACCTCGCCGCGACAGTGATAGGAGAGGACATGCGCATCCCGAGTCGTACGTGCAGCTGTCCATGTCGGTTCGGGACACCAAACGGGAGACCCTGAACAGCTTCTTCCACCTCACCCTCCAGAACGGAACGAAGACGAGCACGGAGGTCACGTTCGGGACCCATCCCAGGCTCGGCAAGCCGGACGGCGTGCTGACGGCAACTACCGGACCAGCAAGTGCGGCGGCACGAAGGGCCTTGCCATCAACTGGGACCCACCGGGTGGCGATCACGCTTCCGCGTACCTGCGCGGGCAACCAGAAGCACCACCGCATGCGGCCCTTCCACAGCTTCGACCATGACACGGGCCAGGACTACTCGGACGACGCACCGAGCACCGATGACGCGTTCATCGTCGGGCGCAGGTGCATCCCCCGGGTCGGTCGGAGCCGACCCGAGGGACTGGACGGACCCGGTCGGCGGATCGGGTGAAACCACCCGTGGAGGACCGGTGGTCGCCGCTTGCGCAGCAAGGACTAGCATTCACACCCTTTCGAATGATATGCCTGTTTTATGCGAAGTATGCTCGCCGCTGGGTGGCGCCCGTCACCACGTCAACGGACACCGCGAGCCCCCATGCTTCCCCCCAGGACTGCCCATGCTCCCCGTCGGCGCTCCGCGTTCCACCGTCTGCGGCGCCCACGCGGCTGTCTGCCACCCGGCGTCCGTTCCGCCGGCGTGGCCGCGGCCCCCGTGGCACTAGTCGCCGCGGGGCTGTCGGCCACGACTACCCAGGCCGCACAGGCCAATCCGCCGACCACGGGTGGGATCCTCACCAGCTGGGGCGCGTCATGGAATGGCCCGACCGACGTACCGCCCAGCCTCGCCGACAAGACCCTCACCGCCATCGCCTCAGGCGGCAACCAGGGCCTCGCGCTCTCCACCGACGGCCACATCACCGCCTGGGGATCCAACTGGCCTGGGGAGACCACCGTCACGGACAGTCTCGCCGTCACCCGACCCCAGGTGACGCTCGGCGTCACCGCACCCGGTGGCCTTCGTCCGGCCGGCAGAAGTCTCCCGGTCAAGGTCCGCGGACTCGAGGCCGGCGAGCACTACTCGATCACGACCGGTGGTGTCGAGGTCACGACCGGCACCGCGGGACCGCGGGGGGACTTCACCCGCTCGGTCATGGTCCCGCCGGCGCCCGTGAGGGTTCGGTCGGGGTGACCGGTGACGAGGCCGACCGCACCGGTGGCACCACCGTGACGGTCGCGCGCCTCAAGACCCTCGGCCTCCCGGTGGCCGAGCACGTCGTGCGCACCCGCCACCGCCAGGACCGCACGGTCACCGGACTGGCCGCGGGCGAACCCGTCACCGTGGCCTGTCGCGGCGAGCGGGTCTCCCCCGCCAACGCCCACGCCGACCCCAACGGCACCTACCGCAGCGTCATCCGCGTGGGACGCATTCAGGGAAGCAAGCTCGTCCGGGCAACCGGCGCCTTCGCCGGGCGCACCGCCATGACCAGGTTCCTGGGCAGGAACCGCTGACCCGGCTCGGCGCCCCGTCCGCCACGGGGCGTCGAGCACGGTCGGCACGACGTAGGCCGCGAGTTCATCCACTCACCGAGCCGCGGAACCCCGCTCCGCACCAGCACACTCCGGCCCTACTGCAGGGAGGGTGGCCTTACCCCTTCTTCGTCAGGAAGGCGGTCATCGCCTCCCGGGCCTCGTCCGAGCCGAACAGGCGTGCGCTCAGGGCGGCCATCTCGTCGGCGTGGGCGTCGATGTTCGCCACGAGTCCGCGGGAGAGCAGGGCCTTGGTCTCGCGGAGCCCCTGAGGATGGGCCCGCAGCAGCTCCGCGCACACGTCTGCGACCGCGGCGTCCAGCTGGTCTGCCGGAACCGCTCGCGTGACCAGGCCCATCACTGCGGCCTCCTTGGCGTCGAAGGTCCGCCCCGTCAGGAAAGTCTCGGCCGCAGCCCGGCTCGTCAGCCGCGGCAGCACGGTGAGTGAGATGACGGCCGGCGCGAGGGCGAGTCGGCTCTCGGTGAACGCGAACGTCACGTCCTCGCTGCACAGCACCACGTCGCTGGCGGCCACGATCCCCAGCCCCCCGGCGCGGACCGGACCGGCCAAGCGGGTGACCACGGGACAGGGGTGCGTCACGATGCGGCGCTGCAGGGCGACCAGGGCCTTGGTCCCCTCGTCCATCCCGCCGTCCGCCGCCTCGGACAGGTCTGCGCCCGAGCAGAACACCCGGTCGGCCGAACCGATCACGACCACCTTCACCTCACTGTCCTGCTCCGACTGGTCGAGCGCCTCGAAGAGCTGGGTCAGCAGCAGCCGGGACAAGGCGTTGCGGTTCCTCGGTGAGTCGAGGGTGATCGTCGCGATCCCCTCGGCCAGGTCGTAGTGAACCAGCTCGTCGGTCATGAGGCTCCTCTGCTCCGGGTCGTGCGGTGTCGTGGTCAGTAGGACTTCGGCAGGCCCAGCGAGTGCATGCCGACGAAGTTCAGGATCATCTCGCGGCTGACCGGGGCGATCCGGCCGGCCCGCGCCGCGACGAGGAGCCCGGCGACGCCGTACTCCTGGGTGATGCCGTTGCCACCGTGCGACTGTACGGCGCGGTCGGCGGCGTCGCAGGCGGCCTCGGCGGCGGCGTACTTCGCCATGTTCGCAGCCTCGCCCGCACCCATGTCGTCGCCGGCGTCGTAGAGCGCCGACGCCTTCTGGGTCATCAGTCGCGCGAGCTCTATCTCGATCTTGGACTGCGCGAGCGGGTGGGCGATGCCCTGGTGGGAGCCGATCGGGGCCCCCCAGACCTCGCGACCCTTGACGTACTCCGTGGCCCGGTCGAGGGCGTAGCGCGCGAGCCCGGTGGAGAACGACGCGGCCATGATGCGCTCCGGGTTGAGGCCGGCGAAGAGCTGCACGAGCCCGCCGTCCTCGTCACCGACGAGCGCGTCCGCAGGCAGGCGGACGTCGTCCATGAAGACCTGGAACTGCTGCTCGGGGCTGACGATCTCCATCGGGATCGCGGTGAAGCTGAGCCCCGGCGCATCGGTCGGTACGACGAACAGGCACGGCTTGAGCTTGCCCGTCCTGGCGTCCTCGGTGCGCGAGACGACCAGCACGTTCTTCGCCTCGTCCACGCCGGAGATGTAGATCTTCTGTCCCGTGAGCAGCCACCCGCCCTCCCCGTCGGAGGTGTCACGTCGCGCGGTCGTGGTGATGTTGTGCGAGTTCGTCCCGGCGTCGGGCTCGGTGATCGCGAAGGCCATCGTCTCGGTGCCGTCGCAGATGCCGGGGAGCCACTTCTGCTTCTGCGCCTCCGTGCCGTAGCGGCTGATCACGGTGCCGCAGATCGCGGGCGAGACCACCATCATGAGCAGTGGGCAGCCCTGGGCGGCGAGCTCCTCGCAGACCGCGGCCACGTCTCCAATGCCGCCGCCCCCGCCGCCGTACTGCTCCGGGATGTTGACGCCGAGGTACCCGGCCTTGCCGATCGCCAGCCACAGGTCGGTGGTCTTCTCGCCGCTCCGCGCACACCGGGTGAAGTACGCACGACCGTAGGTCTTCGCGAGCTTCGACACCTCCTTGCGCAGGGTCTGGCGCTCGTCGGACTCGATGAAGCTGCTCATGCGGGTGCTCCTTCTGTGTGGGCCGTTCCTGGTTCTGGCGGCGTCACCACGGCGAGTACGTCACCGGCGGCGACCTGGCTGCCCACGGAGACGGCAAGCTCGAGCAGGCCGTCGCTGGGGGCCGTGATCGTGTGCTGCATCTTCATCGCCTCGAGGACGAGCACGGTCTGGCCGGCCGTGACCTCGGCGCCCGTCTCGAGGGGTACGGCGATCACGGTGCCGGGCATCGGAGCGAGCAGTGATCCCTGCACCACGGCGTCGGCCGGGTCGACGAACCGAGGGACCTCCCGCAGCCGGACAGAGGAAAGTGGGCCGTCGAGGAACAGCTCACGCGCGGACCCGAACCGGGCAGACGACTTCACCCCGTCGTAGTGCGAACGAACCCCGCCTACCTCGAGCACGACGGCGGTGGGCGACGCGGACAGGACGAGGAGGTCCTCTCGGGCGGCATGCGTGTAGCCGTCCCGGCCACCGAACCACTCGACCACGAGCTCGTCGGCCCCCTGCTCGAACACCGTCCGCTGGGGCTGCGAGACGACGTTGCGCCACGCGACCGGGACGGCCCGCTGCACCGGTCGGGCCAGCCGGTCCTGCTCCGCAAGCATCAGCGCGGCCGCGAAGGCGGCGGGCTGCAGGTCGACCTCGGGAGCGGACAGCACCTCGGGGTGCAGCTCGAAGAAGTCGGTCGACACCTCACCGGCGAGGAAGACCTCGTGCCGAAGGGAGGCGACGAGCAGGTCGCGGTTGGTGGTGACACCGTGCAGGCGCGCCTTGGCCAGCGTGTCGGCGAGCCGGCGGGCGGCGTGCCCCCGGGTGGGGGCCCAGGCGATGACCTTGGCCAGCATGGCGTCGTAGTGGGTCGAGACCTCGCTGCCGGTCTCGAACCCGGAGTCGACGCGGATGCCCGGTCGGTTGAGCAGGTCGAACTCACCCGAGACCCCTGGCACGTCGAACGTCGTCACGACCCCGCTCTGCGGCTGCCAGTCGGCGGCCGGGTCCTCGGCGTAGAGCCGCACCTCGATCGAGTGACCGTAGGTCTCGCCGAGCACGCGCTCGTCGAGTGGCCTGCCCTCGGCCACGGTGAGCTGAAGGTCGACCAGGTCGACGCCGTGCACCAACTCGGTGACCGGGTGCTCGACCTGGAGGCGGGTGTTCATCTCCAGGAAGAAGAAGCGGCCGAGGTCCGCGTCGTAGAGGAACTCGACCGTGCCCGCGCCGCGGTAGTCGATCGCCGCGGCGGCCGCGCGGGCCGCCTTGTGCAGGGCGGCCCGGGTGCCGTCGGGAAGGTTCGGCGCCGGCGCCTCCTCGATGACCTTCTGGTGCCGGCGCTGGAGCGAGCAGTCCCGCTCGCCGAGCACGAGCACGCCCTCGCGGTGGCCGAGCACCTGCACCTCGACGTGCCGGCCGTGCTCGACGTACGGCTCGACGAAGACGGTGCCGTCGCCGAAGGCGGAGGCGGCCTCGGACTCGGCGGTGGCGATCTCCGCGGGCAGGTCGGCGAGGGTGCGTACGACGCGCATGCCGCGCCCACCGCCCCCGGCCGAGGCCTTCACCAGCAGGGGCAGATCCGTCTCCCGTGCGGACTCGACGGTGTGGTTGGTGAGGACCGGCACCCCGGCCGCCTTCATCAGGCGCTTGGACTCGATCTTGGAGCCCATCTGCTCGATCGACTCCGGCGCCGGGCCGACCCACGTCAGACCGGCGCCGATCACCGACCGCGCGAACTCGGCGTTCTCGGAGAGGAAACCGTAGCCGGGGTGGATCGCGTCCGCCCCGGTCTCGCGCGCCGCTGCCAGGACCAGGTCCCCGCGCAGGTAGGTCTCGGCGGGCGTGTTGCCTGGCAGGCGTACGGCGCGGTCGGCCTCACGCACGAACGGCAGGCCCGCGTCAGCGTCGGAGTAGACCGCCACCGTCTCGATCCCGAGCCGGCGACACGTCGCGAACACCCGGCGCGCGATCTCGCCCCGGTTGGCGACGAGGAGTCGCCGCACGGTGGAGGTGCGAGCGCCCGCGAGCGTCTCGGCACCACGTTGCTTGCCCATGCTTCTCCCCATCACATTCGGAAGACGCCGAAGCGGGCGGTGCCCTCGACGAGCCGGTTGGCGGTGATCACGGACAGGCAGATGCCCAGGATCGTGCGGGTGTCGCGCGGGTCGATCACGCCGTCGTCGTACAACATCCCGGAGAGGAAGAACGGCAGGCTCTGCTCCTCGACAGCGGCCTCGATGAACTCGCGCATGCCGGCGTCGGCGGCCTCGTCGTACGTCTTGCCCTTGGCCTCGGTGGCGGCTCTCGCGACGATGCTTAGGACGCCGGCGAGCTGGGCCGGGCCCATCACCGCCGACTTCGCGCTGGGCCAGGTGAACAGGAAGCTCGGGTCGAAGGCGCGCCCGTTCATGCCGTAGTTCCCGGCGCCGTACGACGCCCCCATGATGACCGAGATGTGCGGCACCTTGCTGTTGCTGACCGCGTTGATCATCTGGGCGCCGTGCTTGATGATCCCGCCCTGCTCGTACTCCTTGCCGACCATGTAGCCGGTGGTGTTGTGCAGGAACAGCAGGGGGACGTCGATCTGGTTGGCCAGCTGGATGAACTGGGTCGCCTTCTGGGCCTCCTCGGAGAAGAGCACCCCCTGGGCGTTGGCGAGTACGCCGACCTGGCGGCCGTGGACCCGCGCCCAACCGGTGACCAGCGAGCTGCCGTAGAGCGGCTTGAACTCGTCGAACACGGCGCCGTTGTCCTCGGAGACCCCGTCGGCGATCAGCGCGATCACCTCGCGTGGGTCGAACGGCTCCTTGAGGTCGGTGGGAATCAGGTCGAGCAGGTCGTCGGGGCTGCCGTCCGGCTCCACAAACCCCCGCTGAGGCGTCGCAGATTGACCTCCAGAACGGGTCGAGGCGTCGCAGATTTCCCCCTGCCGGTTCAGCCGCGCCACGACCCGGCGCCCGATCCGCAGCGCGTCGCGCTCGTCGATGGCGAGGTAGTCGGCCAGTCCGGAGACCCGGGCGTGCATCTCGGCGCCGCCGAGGGACTCGTCGTCAGACTCCTCCCCGGTGGCCATCTTGACCAACGGCGGGCCACCCAGGAAGACCTTCGCCTGCTCCTTCACCATCACGGTGTAGTCGCTCATGCCGGGCACGTAGGCACCACCTGCGGTGGAGTTGCCGAAGACGAGGGCGATGGTCGGGACCTTGGCCGCCGACGATCGCGTGATGTCGCGGAACAGCTTGCCGCCAGGGATGAAGATCTCCTTCTGCGTCGGCAGGTCCGCTCCCCCGGACTCGACCAAGGCGATGGTCGGCAGCCGGTTCTCCTCGGCGATCTGGGAGGCGCGGAAGATCTTCTTCACCGTCCACGGGTTCGAGGCGCCACCCTTCACAGACGCGTCATTGGCGGTGATCATGCACTGGACGCCCTCGATGACGCCGATGCCGGTGACCACGCTTGCGCCGACGGTGAAGTCCGAGCCCCAGCCGGCCAGAGCGGAGAGCTCGAGGAAGGCGCTGCCGGGGTCGATCAGGAGCTCGATCCGCTCGCGGGGCATCAGCTTGCCGCGGGCGTGGTGCCGCGTGACCGAGCGCTCCCCACCTCCGGCCACGGCGACCGCGTGCTGGGCGTCGAGGTCAGCGATCTTCGCAAGCATCGACTCGCGGCGGCTGCGGGGTTCCTGGGAAATCTGCGACGCCTCGGCGGCTTCCGGAGGTAAATCTGCGACGCCTCGGCGGTCTGGGTCGATCATGAGGTGTAGCCAAGCAGTCGGGCGGACAGGTCGGTCAACACTTCGGTCGCTCCTCCTCCGATGCCCAGGATCCGGGAGTCGCGGTAGTGCCGCTCAACCTCGGTCCCGTGCATGTAGCCCGTTCCGCCGTGCAGCTGCACGGCTTGGTCGACGACGTGGTCACATGCCTCGACAGCGGTCTGCTTGGCCAGGCACGCCTCGGCGACCACGCTCTCGCCCGCGACGTGCCTGCGGGCCGTTTCCACGGCGTAGCAGCGCGCCACCCAGACCCTTCTTTGCATCTCGACCAGCTTGTGCTGGACGACCTGGCGGGCGATGAGCGGTTCCCCGAACGTCTGTCGCTGGCGGCAGTACTTGTGGGTCAGCGCCAGCGATCGTGCGGCGATCCCGTAGGCGTGCACGGCCAGCGCGATCCGCTCGACGACGAACTGCTCGGCGATCAGGTAGAAGCCAGCGTTCTCGTCGCCGACGAGGTTCGCGGCCGGGACACGGGCATCGACGAAGGACAGCTCCGCGGTGTCGGAGCAGTGCCAACCCATCTTGGCCAGGCCGCCGTCGACGGTGAACCCGGGCGTCCCCCTCTCGATGACGAGCAGGCTGACCCCCGAGTGACCCTGCCCGCCGGTCCGTACGGCGGTGGTGACGAAGTCGGCGCGGACCCCACTCGTGATGAAGGTCTTGGCGCCGTTGACGACATAGCTCTCACCGTCGCGTACGGCGGTCGTGGTGATGCGGGCGACGTCGGAGCCACCACCCGGCTCGGTGACCGCGAGCGCCCCGATCTTCTCGCCGGCCAGGGTCGGCCGCACGAAGCTCTCGATCTGACCGGGCGTCCCGTGGGCCGCCATGTGTGGGAGCGCGATGCCGCCGGTGAACAGGCCTGCAGCCAGCCCCGACGATCCACCGGCCTCGAAGAACGCCTCCTGCAGGGCGACCGAGTCGAGCAGGTCTCCCCCCTGTCCACCGACCTCCTCGGGGAACGAGACGCCCAGCAGCCCGGCCCGGGCGGCGGCGACGTGCAGCGAACGCGGGATGTCGCCGGCGTCCTCCCAGTGCTGGAGGTGCGGCGCGACCTCCCGTCGTACGAACTCGCGGGTGGAGTCCTGGAGGGCGGCCTGCTCGGGCGTCCAGCTCATCGGCGTACCTCTACTGGCACCGGAAAGTTGTCAGTTCCCCACGTTGCAACGTGGGGCAAGTGGCAGTTTTTCTGGTTAACCAGAAAAACCCCGCCTCTCACAGCAGCTCCTCGGGAACGCTCACAAGCCGGGAGCGCAACCACTCGCCGACCCCCAGGCCAAGGGGCTCGGCGAGTGGTTGCGCTC
>JBKJON010000560.1:0-2924 GCA_046595715.1 Marmoricola sp. | reverse complement strand
CCCCGTGGCGATCTACCACGACCCGGACATGGCTCCGTCGCACCACTACCTCGCGGCGTACCGATGGCTGGAGCGAGGCTTCGGCGCACACGCCGTCGTGCACCTCGGCAAGCACGGTTCGATGGAGTGGCTGCCGGGCAAGAACGCCGCTCTGTCCGCCGACTGCGCGACGGACGCCGCCATCTCCAACATGCCGCTGATCTACCCCTTCCTGGTCAATGACCCGGGCGAGGGCGCCCAGGCCAAACGCAGGGCGCACGCGACAATCGTCGACCACCTGATCCCGCCCATGGCCCGCGCCGAGTCGTACGGCGACATCGCCAAGTTGGAGCAGCTGCTCGACGAGCACGCCAACATCGCCGCGATGGACCCGGCCAAGCTGCCTGCCGTCCGCGGCGAGATCTGGCAGCTGATGCACGCGGCGGAGATGCACCGCGACCTCGGGCTGGAGGAGCGACCGGACGACGAGGCGTTCGACGACTTCATCCTGCACGTGGACGGCTGGCTGTGCGAGATCAAGGACGCGCAGATCCGGGACGGGCTGCACATCCTCGGCGAGGCTCCCGAGGGTGACGCCAGGGTCAACCTGGTGCTCGCGGTCCTGCGCGCCACGCAGGTGTGGGGCGGGCAGTCCTCCGCGGTCCCCGGACTGCGTGCTGCGCTCGGGCTCAAGGAAGGCTCGTCGGTCTCGGGGCGTGAGGCGACCGGCGCGGTCGACGAGATCGAGCGCCAGGCACGCGCCCTGGTCCAGGGCATGGAGGACGCCGGCTGGGCGGAGGACGCCGCGGCCAGGCTGCACGACGACCCCGAGGTGCAGCAGGTGCTTCGCTTCGCGGCCACGCAGGTGGTGCCACGTCTGGCCGGCACCGCGAACGAGCTCGACGCCGTGCTGCACGCGCTCGACGGGGGTTTCATCCCGGCCGGGCCGTCGGGTTCACCCCTGCGGGGACTGGTGAACGTCCTCCCCACGGGCCGCAACTTCTACACCGTCGACCCCCGCGCGGTGCCCTCGCGCCTGGCCTGGCAGACCGGCCTCGCCATGGCCGAGTCGCTGGTGCAGCGCTACGTCGAGGACACCGGTGGCTATCCCGAGTCGGTGGGCCTGAGTGTCTGGGGCACGAGTGCGATGCGGACCTCGGGCGACGACGTGGCCGAGGTGCTCGCCCTGCTGGGCGTGCGGCCCGAGTGGGACGAGGCCTCGCGACGGGTCAGCAACCTGCTCGTCGTACCCCTGGAGGAGGTGGGTCGTCCCCGCATCGACGTGACGGTCCGGATCTCCGGCTTCTTCCGCGACGCGTTCCCGCACGTGGTGGCCATGCTCGACGACGCCGTACAGCTGGTGGCGCAGCTCGAGGAGCCCCTCGACCAGAACTTCGTCAGGGCGCACGCGCAGGCCGACCTGGCCGAGCACGGCGACGAACGACGTGCCACCACGAGGATCTTCGGGTCCAAGCCGGGTTCCTACGGCGCCGGAATCCTGCAGCTGGTCGAGTCGGGCACCTGGCGCGACGACCAGGACCTGGCCGAGGTCTACACGGCGTGGGGCGGTTTCGCCTACGGGCGCGGGCTGGACGGTGCTCCGGCCGCCGATGACATGCGCGCGAACTACCGGCGCATCAAGGTCGCCGCCAAGAACATCGACACGCGTGAGCACGACATCGCCGACTCGGACGACTACTACCAGTACCACGGTGGCATGGTGGCCACTGTGCGCGCGCTGACCGGTGCTGACCCCAAGGCCTACGTCGGGGACTCGACCACCCCGGACGCCGTACGCACCCGGACGCTGCAGGAGGAGACCAACCGCGTCTTCCGCGCCCGCGTGGTCAACCCCCGCTGGATCAGTGCGATGCAGCGACACGGCTACAAGGGAGCCTTCGAGCTGGCGGCCACCGTCGACTACCTGTTCGGGTTCGACGCCACGGCCGGGGTGGTGCACGACTGGATGTACGAGAGCCTGGCCAAGGAGTACGTCCTCGACGAGACGAACCAGGCCTTCATGAGGAAGTCGAACCCGTGGGCGCTGCGCGGCATCGTGGAGAAGCTGCACGAGGCGATCGACCGTGGTCTGTGGACCGAGCCCGACGCTGACGTGGTGGGGCAGATGCAGCGGGTCTACCTCGAGCTCGAGGGGGATCTCGAGGATCGCAACGGTGGGTGAGCGTCGCGTCCGCCTCATCGGCGTCGGCCCCGGAGACCCCGAGCAGGTGACCCTGGAAGCCGTGTCCGCGATGCGCAGCGTCGACTTCTTCGTCGTCTCGGACAAGTCGCGGTCGGCCCACGGAGGCAGCGGGATGCCGGACCCGCTGGTCAACGCGCGCGAGCGGCTGCTCGACCGCCACCTCGAGCACGAGCCGGTGATCGTGCGCGTCGAGGATCCCGAGCGGGAACGAAGCTCGGAGAGGACGACCTCGGTCGACGACTACGAGCGAGTCGTCACCTCGTGGCACGACGCTCGCGCGGCGGCGTACGAACAGGTGCTGCTGGACCACGAGGGGGACGCGGGCTTCCTGGTCTGGGGGGATCCTGCGTTCTACGACTCGACGATCCGGGTGCTGCAGACCGTGGCGTCGCGGGGGCGCGTCGCCTTCGAGATGGACGTCATCCCGGGCATCTCCTCGGTGCAGCTGCTCGCGGCCCGGCACCGGCTGGTGCTGCACGAGGTCGGGCAGGCGCTGCACGTGACCACGGGACGTCGACTGCGGGAGGCGCTGGCGCAGGGGCAGGACAACATCGTCGTCATGCTCAACCGGGTCATCGAGCTCGAGGGACTCGAGGACTGGCAGATCTGGTGGGGTGGCAACCTCGGCACGCCGTCGGAGGTGCTGGTCTCCGGCCGGGTGGGTGATGCTCTCGCCGAGATCGAGGCGGCGCGGGTGAAGCTCAGGGAGGCCGCGGGCTGGGTGATGGACATCTACCTGCTG
>JBKJON010000504.1:0-3539 GCA_046595715.1 Marmoricola sp. | reverse complement strand
CTGGCCGTGGCCGTGGCGGCGCACCAGGTCGGCGTACTTCTGGTTGGACAGGGCCTTCAGCGGCGTGGTGTAGAAGGCTTTCTGCCCGTGGGCCAGGGCCCGGGCGATGGCATACTCGGCCACCACGGTCTTGCCCGACCCGGTGGGCGCGGCCACCAGCACCGAGCGCCCCTCCTCGAGCTCGCGGCAGGCGTGGAGCTGGAAGTCGTCGAGGCTGAAGTCGAGCCGTGACGCGAATTCCGCCAGCCCGGGGTGCTCCCGGTTGCGGCGGTAGCGGGCGTACTGCTCAGAAGGGCTGCTCATCACGGCACCAGGACGCGCAGGGCGAGAGGCGCGACCTCGACGGTCAGCGGCAGCGCCGCGATGCGCTCGCCGTCGGCGTAGGCCGTGATGCCCGGTGCGGCGATCGTGACCTTCTTGGCGTGGTGGTGGCGGTAGTCGCGGTGGTGGATGTGGGTCCCCCTGAAGAGCTTCGGATAGGTCCGGACCAGCTCGAGCCTGCTCATCGGCCTGATGACGACGACGTCGAGGAGGCCGTCGTCGAGCACGGCACCCTCGGTGATCCGCAGCCCGCCGCCGAAGGACGGCCCGTTGCCGACAGCGACCATCATGGCCTCGAACCGGTGCTGCTCGCCGTCGAGGTCGAGGGCGTAGGAGATGGGCTTGAAGGTGCGCAGCTCCGCGAGGGTCGCCACGTTGTAGCGCATCTGTCCCTTGGGCCAGCTCATGGCGTTGGCCCGCTCGTTGACGATCGCGTCGAACCCAGCCGCCAGGACGGTCACGAAGTACGTCGAGCCGACGCGGGCGAGGTCGACCCGGCGTTCCTTGCCGCCGATCACCACGTCGGTCGCGGCGGCGGTGTCCTTACGAGGGATGTCGAAGTAGCGGGCGACGTCGTTGCCCGAGCCGGCTGGGATCAGCCCAAGGCGCGTTCTGGTGTTCGCCACCGCCTGCAGCGCGAGGTGGACCATGCCGTCGCCGCCCACGACGGCCAGCGTCTCGAGACCGTCGGCCACGCACTGCCGAGCCAGGTCGAGGGCCTCGTCCGCGTCGCGGCCCACCAGGTTGCGTACGACGTACCCGGCGTCGCGCAGGCGTGGCAGGGCCTCGTCCACCGTGCGCGCACCCTTCCCCCTGCCGGACGTCGGATTGGTGAGAAGCGCGATCTCCGGGGACACGCTGAAACCCTATCTGCCGGGGTGTGGATCGGCCGGGACTACAGCGGCGAGGCGGTGTCGTCGTCCAGCTGCTCCGCAGCGGCCAGGTGGCGACCACGCCTACGGTCGACGATCCGCGCGATCATCTCGCTGATGAAGATGAGGACCAGCATCGGCAGGGCGAGCATCAGCATCGAGAACGGGTCCGTCGACGGGGTGGCGACCGCGGCGAAGATGAACGTCCCGAGGATGATCCACGGACGGTGGCGTCCCAGGGCCTTGCCGGAGACCACCCCGGCCAGGTTCAGCAGCACGATGAACAGCGGGACCTCGAAGGCGACGCCGAAGACGAGCAGCATCCGGGTGATGAAGGAGAAGAAGTCTCCGAACTCCGTGAGCTGGGTCAGCCCCATCGGGGTGAACCCGATCAGGGCGGCGATGCCCTTGGGCAGCACGTAGTAGCCGACGGCCACCCCGAGAATGAACAACGGACCGGCCACGAGGGCGAACAGACGGGTCCAGCGGCGCTCATGGGCGTGCAGGCCCGGAGTGATGAAGGCCCACAGCTCGTAGAGCCACAAGGGAGATGTGGCCACGATGCCAGCCACGCCGCACAGCTTGAGCTGGAGGAGCAGCGGGGTGCCGATGCCGGTGATGACCGCCCGCGTCTGGACCTTCTGGTCCACGGCCTCGGAGGCCTGCTGGTAGGGGCGGTAGATCAGCTCGAAGAGCTGCTCCCAGAAGAACAACGCGATGATGGTGCCCACCACGAGATAGAGCGATGCACGCATGACCCGGGCACGGAGCTCACGGAAATGGTCCCCGAGGGACATCCGCCCGCCCTCACCGATCGGGTCACGTGGCCGGCCGCGGAACAGCTCGACCACACCACCGAATGACACTGCTGCAGCGGTCCGGAGTCAGAGGGTGCTGGAGGGCCCGGAGCTCTCGGGACCGGGGCGAGCCTCGCGCTCGGCCTCGGCGGCGCGACGCTTCTGCGAGTCGATCTGGCGCTGCTCAGGGGTCTTGTCGTCGTCGTCGTCGTCATCGTCGATGAGGCCCTTGGTCTCGGCCTTGAAGATGCGCAAAGCCCGGCCGCTGCCACGCGCGAGCTCTGGGAGCTTCTTCGCACCGAAGAGCAGGATGAGCACCGCGAAGATGATCACGAGCTCCTGGGTCCCGAGGCCAAGGACGAGGGGGGTGACGAGCGCGTGGGTCATGAAACTCATGCTACGCCGTCTTCCTGAGGGTCCGCGGTGAGTTCGCCGTAGAGTCTCATGGTGGCGCTCGCGGTGCGGGCGACCTCGTCCCGCAGCGCGGCAGGCTCGACGAGCGTGACCGCAGGCGCGAGGCGCATGGCCAGACGGACCAGCCACCGCTGATCCCCCGCTCGCAGGGTGGCCGCGAGGCGGCCTTCGCCCAGCTCCTCGATGGCATCGACCGGGTAGTAGTCAGCCACCCACCGGGCGTGTCGCTCCAGGTGCAGGACGGCCACGACGTCGTCGGGACCAGGCTCGAAGAGGCCGGCGGAGAGGTCACGGGGACTCAGGTCGTGCTCCTGGCGTGGCTCGTCGACCACCTCGACGGCGTACATGCGGTCGAGGCGGAACAGTCTCCGTGCCTGGGCCAGGTGGCACCACGCGTCGAGGTAGTCGCGACCGTCGCTGGTCAGCAGCTCTAGCGGGTCGACGACGCGCCGGGTCGTCTCGTCGCGGGTGGGGACGTAGTAGTCGAGCCTGGCCTGCCGGTTGGTGGTCAGGGCGTCCCGCAGGATGGCGGCGTGACGCTCCCCCGCGTCCGAGCGCGGAAGGTGCACCTCGACCCGTGGTGGGGCCGTCCCGCTGGCTGCAGCGTCCTCGAGCTTGACCAGGCACCGGTCGATGACCTCGTGCGAGGGCTCGGGGCTCCCCTGGCGCAGCGCCCGCAGTGCCACGATCAGGGCGGAGGCCTCCGAGCTGCCCAGCCGGACGGGGCGGGCCAGGAACTCCGCGTTCTCGATGTGTACGACGCCGTCGGGATCGTCCTCGATGGCCTCGAAGTCGACCTCGATCATCTTGTCCGGCGTGAGGCCGGGCAGACCGCACATCCACAGCACCTTGAGGTCCTGCATGATCTGCTCGGGCAGCACCCCGAAGTCGGCCGCGACGTGGGCCAGCGAGACGTCGGTCCGCGTCTGGAGGTAGGGCACCAGGGCGAGGAGGCGTGAGACCTGAACACGGGCGCCGCCGGTGGTCACGATGACGATCCCCGACCCGACCCGACGAGGGCGGAGAGCCGCTCACGCACCGAGGACCGCAGCCTGTCGGGCGACTCGACCACCACCGCGTCGGCGTACCCCAGGAGCTCGCCGGCGAAGTCGGTCTCGGAGACGTAGGGCACTTC
>JBKJON010000483.1:0-5838 GCA_046595715.1 Marmoricola sp. | reverse complement strand
GCGCTCGCCCACGAGGTCGGGGTCCTCGGAGCAGCACTCCAGCGCCGTCCGCAACAGTGCGGACTCCTCCGGGGCGGCCGGAGTCCCCCGCACGTGACGGACGAAGTCGAGCGAGATCTCGTGGGCCGACTTGCCGCTCGTGGACGGTCGGGTCGTCACGGCCTCACCCCCCAGGGGGGCGAAGCGCAGCGCCAGGGCATGCGGGAAACGGAGGCGCACCTGCTCCATCGCCCGCACCGGCCGCACCGCGTCGGTGATCGTCGCCTGGACCCAGGAGTCCTCGTGGACCTCGTGGCGACGCTCGGTCAGCAGGTCGTCGAGGGTTCCCTCGAGGCAGCCCAGCCTGCGCAGGACCGGTGCTTCGACGAACCGGCTCGCGGCGAGGCCCTCGGCGCCCAGCTCCACGAGCCAGGACCCCTTGAGGTGGCCGGCTTCGGAGAAGGAGTAGGCGACCGGTGAGCCGCTGTAGCGCACGGACTCGGTCAGGGTCGCGCGCCCGTGGAGGTGGCCGAGCGCTGTGTAGTCGATGCCGTCGAACAGCTCGCTCGGCACCACCGAGATGCCTCCGACCGCGATGTCGCGCTCGCTCTCGCTCGGCAGGCCGCCCGCGACGAAGGCGTGCGCCATCACCACGGACCTGGTGCCGACCGGCCTCGTCGCGAGGTCGGCCCGGATGCGTCGCATCGCCTCGGCCAGCGCCGCGTGGTGCGAACGTCTGGGGAGGTCCCAGGCGTGCCGCAGGACGTCGGGCTCCAGGTAGGGGATGCCGTAGACGGCGACGGGTCCGTGCTCGTCGTGGAGGAGCACGGGCTCGGACACCCGGCCCGCATCGGTGCGCAGATGCACGCCGGCGGCGTCGACGAGGCGTGAGCTGAAACCCAGACGCCGTGCCGAGTCGTGGTTGCCGCTCGTGATCACCACCCGGGCGCGGGAATCCGCCAGCCGGGTGAACGCCTCGTCGGCCAGCTCGACGGCGTCGACCGGCGGCAGGGCCCGGTCGTAGACGTCACCCGAGACGACGACCAGGTCGACCTGCTCGGTCTCGACGGTGTCGATCAGGTGGTCGATGAACGCACGCTGCACGGCGAGGAGGTCCTCGCCGTGGAACGACCGGCCCAGGTGCCAGTCGGAGGTGTGCAGGATGCGCATGTGGCCACGCTAGGAGAGGGCACCGACAGAACCCGGCCCACACGCCGCCGGACGCGAGTGTGCTAGTTCACGATCCGGTCGGCGCCGGCGTACACGACACAGCGCTGGGCCCTGGTGAAGCCCGCGAGGACCAGCCCGGCGTCCTGCGCGAGCGACAGGGCCAGGGACGTCGGGGCACCCACGGCGACGAGGGCGGAGACCCCCGACACCACCGCCTTCTGCACCAGCTCGAAGCCGATGCGCCCACTGAGCACCAGCACCGGGGGGACGGTGGCGGCGGCGAGGATGCGCGAGCCGACGACCTTGTCGACGGCGTTGTGCCGACCGACGTCCTCGCGCACCACGACCACGGCGCCGTCGACCTCGAAGAGCCCCGCTGCGTGCAGGCCACCGGTCCGGCCGAACCCCGGCTGGTGCTCCCGGAGGCGATCGGGCAGGTCGAGCAACGTGTCGAGCCGGAGGGTCACCGGCGGCGGGGCAGGGGCGTGGGCCAGCACGTCCTGCACGGTGTCGGTGCCACACACGCCGCAGGCGGAGTTCACCAGGCGCACTGTCGGGAGCGAGGCCGGGGGAGACCCGAGCTCGACCGTGACGACGTTGAACTCCTCGAGCGGGCCGAGGTCGGTGTCGGTGCAGTAGCGAACGGCGCGTACGTCGTCCGGCGTCGTCACGCCCTCATGCACGAGCCAGCCGGCCGCCAGCTCGAAGTCATGGCCGGGCGTCCGCATCGTGACCGCGACTCGCTGGGCCGGAAGGCCGGGCACCGCCACGCGGATCTCGAGCGGTTCCTCGGTGGCTACCCGGTCCTCGTGGTCGAGCCGGGTGCCGTCCCGGAACTCTGCTACCCGGGTGCGGACCGAGGGGCCGGGTCGTCTGGACTTCGTGGCGCTCACAGCCCCGATCCTAGGTCGCGCCCCCCACGCTGGGTCGGAGGTGTGCCGGTGGGATCAACATCACATCCGCGGATCAGGTCTTGCGCTCGTCCGCGGGTTAGGGTAGAAGCACACCAACAAATTGAAGGAGGTCGCCCAATGTTCACGTTCTTGTTCTTGCTCACCGGCATCGCAGGAGTGTCCACCGTGCTCAACCAATGGCTCCACCGTGGGGGCGACGTCGGAGCGACGTACTCCCCCGAGGAACGCCAGCGCATGGTCAACCTCCGCGCCTTCCAGCACGACCACTGAACCTCGGTCATCGACCGACGAGACCCCCGGGAACGCTGCCGTGCAGCGTCCCGGGGGTCGTGTCGTCCCGGGGCTAACGTGTCCCCATGTCGGCACTCCGGGAACCGCACGGCCCGCGGCCGCGTCCCATCCCCATGACGCGCACGCGGGCTCGGGCCACCCTGTTTCGGGCCTTTCTGCTAGTGGCCGCTCTCCCGCTGGCGGGTGGCTGTGGCTCTGCCGGGCCATCCTCTGCCGAGCAGGCCACCGAGGCGGCCCCCACGACGGTGGGGTCCTGCCCGGCGGACTCGCCGGCGGTGAGCGCCGCCAAGACCGTCGCCTCGGTCGACCTCGACGGCTCCGGAGGACCCGAGCCGGTCCGGCTCACCGCCTCGGGCACCGACTGCTCGAACGTGCTGTTCGCCGAGGTGGGGGACCGCTACCTCGCGGCGCCGTTCCCCGAGGACGAGCCGCCGTTGTCGCGGGCTTTCGGGGTGGCTCTCCCCGGTCACCCGGGCGAGCTGCTCGTCACCCGTCAGGACCACCCTCGCGGCGGTTTTCAGCTGCGGGTCTTCGCAGCCGCAGCCGACCGGCTCGCAGAGCTGACGGTCAAGGACCGGTCCCTGGTCCCCTTCGTCGCGCTCGACGTGGAGGAGCACCCGTGGAGCATCGACTGCCGCGACGGGGGGCTCGTCTTCACCGAGGCGGTCACCCACGAGCCGGCGGGGGTGGTGTTCGCGTGGGACATCAAGCGCACGACCTACTCCCTCGAGGGCGCCGAGGTGACCGCTGGGGCGACCGAGGAGATCGCCGACAACGTGCTGCCGCACCAGCTCAGCACGCGGCACGCCGAGCTGGTCAGGCACGCGGCGTTCGCGACCTGCCGCGCCGCCGGCTGACGGACCAGCCGACGGCTCGGCTCGCCCTCAGGCGACGCGGGTCCTCGGCGCGCCTGCTGCCGTCTTGGCACCATCGGTCTCGGCGACCTCACCGAGCGTTCCGTCGATCTTCTTCATCAGCTCGTCGGGGATCTTCACCCCGGCTGCCTTGACGTTCTCGCTGACCTGCTCCGGCCTCGAGGCCCCGACGAGAGCGGCGGCGACGTTGTCGTTCTGGAGGACCCAGGCGATGGCGAGCTGGGCCATCGTGATGTCGAGCTCCTCGGCCACCGGCTTGAGGGCCTGCACCCGCGTGAGGATGTCGTCGTTCATGAACCGCTTGATCATGTTGGCGCCACCTTTCTCGTCGGTGGCGCGCGATCCCTCGGGCGGGGCCTGACCGGGTTGGTACTTGCCGCTCAGCACACCCTGTGCGATGGGGGACCAGACGATCTGGGACACCCCGAGCTCGGCACAGGTGGGAACGACCTCGTCCTCGATGACGCGCCACAGCATGGAGTACTGCGGCTGCGAGGAGATCAGCTGGATGCCGAGGTCCTTGGCGAGCGCGACGCCGTCGCGGATCTGGTCGGCCGTCCACTCGCTGACACCGATGTAGAGCGCCTTGCCCTGGCGAACGATGTCGGCGAAGGCCTGCATCGTCTCCTCGAGCGGGGTCTCGGTGTCGTAGCGGTGCGCCTGGTAGAGGTCGACGTAGTCGGTCTGGAGGCGGTCGAGCGAACCGTTGATCGACTCCATGATGTGCTTGCGGGACAGGCCTGTGTCGTTCTTGCCGCCGGGGCCGGTCGGCCAGTAGACCTTGGTGAAGATCTCCAGGGACTCGCGTCGCTCGCCCTTGAGGGCGTCGCCGAGCACGCTCTCGGCCTTGGTGTTCGCGTAGACGTCAGCGGTGTCGAAGGTGCTGATGCCCTCGTCGAGAGCCGCCCGCACGCACTGGGTGGCGACGTCGTTCTCGACCTGTGAGCCGTGGGTGAGCCAGTTGCCGTAGGTGATCTCGGAGATCTTGAGGCCCGAGTTGCCGAGGTATCGAAATTCCATGTTCCCGACCCTACGGCGGCCTTCAAGGTGGCCGGTCGAGGGCTACTTGACGGAGGTGACCGTGACCGATGTCGCGGGCGCCACGCCATCGGCTGCGAGGCCGCCGTCGGCGATGTCCTGGACGACCTTGACGCCCGCCGCGCTCATCCGGCCGAACACGGTGTACGCCGCGGGGAGAGGGGAGTCCTTGTAGACCAGGAAGAACTGCGAGCCGTTGGTTCCCGGGCCGGCGTTGGCCATCGCCACCGTGCCAGTCGTGTAGGTGCAGACGTCCTGTCCGGAGCTGGCGTCGACCTGGCAGGGCTGCAGGCGAGGGTCCTGTTTCACGAGCTCGTCCTCGAACTTGTAGCCCGGTCCACCCCGGCCGGTGGCCGACGGGTCGCCGCACTGCAGGACGAAGATGCCCTGGGTGGTCAGCCGGTGGCACTTGGTCCCGTCGAAGTAGCCCTGCTTGGCCAGTGACACGAACGAGTTGACCGTGCACGGGGTCTTGTCGGCGTCGAAGCTGACCTTCACGTCGCCCTGGTCCGTGGCGATGGTCTCCTCGCTGGGCGCGTCCTTCGGCAGGTCGCCCGGTGGCTTCTCGACCTGCTTGGAGGCCGCCTCGGCCGAGTCCGGGTAGGCGCACTTCGAGCTGGAGGCCTGGGGCGTCGCCGGGTCGCTCCCGCAGGCGGCGCCGAGGGCGAGGAGGGGGATCAGGAGTGCGGGGGCCAGGCGGCGCAGGGAAGTCACGCGCCAGATGGTAGCCAGCGCGCTCACACCGCGAGGAGCCGGAGGTAGGCCATGCCGAGAACTCCCCGGTAGCCCCGGAGGTAGCCGGCACGTTGTCGGGAGGCACGATCCCGGACCTCCGCGGCCTCGGGGTGGGCCGGCTCGTGGTGTGCCAGCCAGACGGCGTAGCGGGCGGTGAAGCCGGCCTCGAACTCGTCCCACTCGTCGAGCGTCGCCTCCTGTACGCCGACCGAGGCGAACCCGTGGGCCTCCGCAAGGTCGACCGGCTCGCCGATGCTCACGAACTCGTCGTCGCGTCCCGAGAGCGGAGCCGTCGCCTCGGGGGTGGGGGAGCGGGACCAGATGGCCTCGCCGTAGACCACCCGGCTCCCGCGGACGACCCGCGACCGGATCCCCGCCAGCGCGGAGCAGTAGTCGAGCGGTTGCCCCTCCACGTCCGGCCCCCAGACCTGGCTCGCTCCGGCGGCGATCAGCGCCTCGACGGCCGAAGGTCCGGCAGCCACACCGTCGGCCACCAGGAAGAGGGCTCGCTCCGCGAGACCGTGGGCGTCCGCGCCTCCGAGAGCGGGCTGAGGAACTCGAGGTCGTCGTACAGCGGCGGGAGCTCGACCGTCATGGACCTAGGCCTTCTCGACAGGTTTCGCCGTGAGCCCGAACTTGCGGGCGATGACGGTCTCGACCACCGAGCGAGGGAGGGCCCGGCGCAGGGCGAAGACCGCAGGTGCGTTGCTGCCCACGGCGTAGAGCTCGCCGGGCTCGTCAGCCTCGATGGCACCGACAATCGTTCTCGCCACCCGGTCGGCCTCGATCCCGTCCGACTCGTTGCGTTCCAGAAGATGCTGCGCATCCTGGACCGC
>JBKJON010000378.1:0-7193 GCA_046595715.1 Marmoricola sp. | reverse complement strand
GGGGGCTCGCTCTGGGCCGGCTGCACCTGGCCGCAGTACGGCGAGAACCCGGTGTCGTGGGCGACACCGAGACCGAGCGCCGCCGCGGCCTGCGCCAGCGTGTCCGGTCCCAGCTTGTCGCGCTGGCCGATGAAGGCGGTGTTGCAGGAGTTGGCCAACGCGTCCTCGAGCCGGATCCGGCCGATCCCGGAGGCGGGGTAGTCGTCGTAGTTCTTGAACACCTTGCCGTCCACGACCGTGGTCCGCGGGCAGTCGACGCCGGAGGTGACCGTGAGGCCCGAGCGCAGCAGGGCGAGCGAGGTGACCACCTTGAAGGTCGAGCCCGGGGCGTACTGCCCGATGGTCGCCGAGCTGTAGCCCTTGGACCCGGGACCACTCGCCAGCGCCACCAGGGCGCCGGTGGACGGTCGGACCGCCACCAGGGCGCTCGCCGGGCCGACGTCGGAGAGCACCTGCTGGGCCGTCTTCTGGGCGGCGGGATCCAGGGTGGTCCGCAGCGGCTTCCCGGCCTCGGCGGGGGCTGTGAACAGCGTGCGGCTGGTCCCGGCCCCGCTCCCGGAACCGTCCTGGGTCACGGCCGTGATGATCGCGCCGCGGGTGCCGGACAGCTGCTCGTCGTACCTCTTCTGCAGGCCGGAGAGGCCGACGTCGTCGCCGGCCCGGACGCGACCCTTGCTCTCCGAGACCAGCTCGGCCGTGGCGGGGCCGACAGTGCCGAGGACCGCCGCCGCGAAGTCCTTGGTGGGTGCCAGCGGGAGCTCGTCGTCGACCACCCGACCGCCCTTGATGCCCGGCACGGCGGCTGCCACCCCGGCGGGCACGTCGCCTCGTCGGTACACGATGGCCTGGACGAACGCCCGAGGACCGGCCCCGGCAACCTGCTCGGACAGGGCCTTCGCGTCGACGTCGACCAGTCGCGCCAACGCCGTGCCGGCCACGGCGGCCTGCTGCGTCGTCAACCCGGTCTTGTCGACACCCAGGCGGACGACCGGTCGCAGGGTGACGATCGGCTGGTCACCGGCCCCCAGGATGTCGCCGCGCTCGGGTCGCAGGGTCGTCTGCGCGAGCCGCTCCCCGGACTTCAGCGAGGGCTCCACGATCGTCGGGCTCCAGCGGACGAGCCAGCCCTCGCCCTTTCCGGCCTCACCCTTGGACAGCTTCACGGTGGTGTCGTAGGACCAGGTCCTCGCCCCGACCTGCCGGCTCCAGGCGAGAGTGCCGGTGGCGGAGTCCCCGTCCTGGTTCACCGGACCGGGGGTCACCTTCGCCCCGTCGACCCCCTCGGTGACGGCGGCGTACGCCGTGGTCGCTCCGGCACTGCCTCCGACGAAGTCGACCCCCTCGAACTCACCCGACGAGAGCGCCCGGGCCAGCGCCCGGACGGCCTCCTCGGGACCGGGTCCGGATCCCGGGAGGCTGCAGGCGCCGAGCACGAGCAGCAGACAGCCCCCGACGGCGAGGGCGGTCGAGGACTTGCGCGCTGCGATAGGACGCATGCGGTCGATCCGACCATGCCGGGCGGAGGCAGACAAATCCATTCGGCTCGATCTGCTCTGTGTCGCGCCGATCGAGACCGATTGAGGTGCTCGACGGCGCGACACAGGTCCGTGCAGAGGATCAGCCCTTGAAGGCGTCCTTGATGTTCTCGCCGGCCTGCTTGAGCGAGGACTTACTCTGGTCGGCCTTGCCCTCGGCCTCCATGGACTCGTCGTCGGTCGCCTTGCCGGCGGTCTCCTTGAGCTTGCCCTTGATGTCCTCGGCCTTGTTCGCGGCCTTGTCTTCAGTAGCCATGTATGACGCTCCTCGGTAGAGATCGGTGTCAACCGGTCGTGCGGCGGACGCACTGGAGGCTCCCGAAGCGTGTCCGAGAAACCGCCTAGGCGTACGCCGCACAGTCGCGGGTGCCGTGGTCTCGACACCCGGCCCTCTGTGTACCCGCGCACCGCGGGAAATCACGGATCATGCCGCAGTTCTTGGTAGCGGCACATCGGAAGGCCGTCCTCAGCCCTTGTCCTTGCGGTGGTGCTCGATGATCCGCGCGGCCACCTGCGCCAGCTTGATGTTCATCTCCTGGGACACCTGGGAGAGCATCTGGAAGGCTTGGTCGTCGTCGATCTCGTGCACCGCCATCAGGAGCCCGATGGCCTTGCCGATCTCACGGTTGCTCTGCAGTCCCCGACGCAGGGTGGTCGCCTCGTCGCCGCGGTCCAACGCGGCCAGGGACACCGAGGCGAAGGCCGTGAGCATGACCGCCTGGTCGAGGGAGTGCGCAGTGAGCGCACCGGCGGTGTCGCTGAAGACGTTCAGCGCGCCGACCTTCTCGCCGTCCTGGCGGATCCGGAACCCGGCCATGCCCCGGACGGGCGTCCGTTCCATGATCACGGCGGCCAGCTCGGGCCACCTGCTCCCGTCCGTGAGGTCGGTGCACATGTGCTGGTCGGGCTCGGACTCGTCGATCGCTTCGAGGCACGGCCCCTGGTCCATGGAACGCTCGAGGGAGTCGATGCCTTCGGCGACCTCGTCCGAGGAGCCGACGGTCCGGATCCGACCGTTGCGGCGGAGCATGATCGAGGCATGGTCGCAGCCGTCGACGAACTCGACGGCACTCCGGCACAGGGCCTTGTAGACGGTGTCGTAGGACTCGCCCGAGTAGACGATGTCCGACAGGCCGCGGAAGGTGGTGAGGAGCTCCGGGGGAAAAGGCGTGGTCATGTGTAGAGGACATCCTCTTTCAATCGGGCAGAGGTGGTCGTTCCCCGCTGCTGGAGTTCGACTGCCGCCTCATCCTGCCATGGTGGGCCAGCGGGGTCTCAGGTTGTCCCGTGCTGACGGGGTCCACCGTCCGGGTAGGCCTCGGCCTCGGTGGCCTTCGCGGAGAGCCACACCCGTTGCCCCACGTCCAGCGCGAGCTCGGAGACCGCTCCGGGGGTGACGTCGACCAGGGCCGAGGGAACCCCGCGCACCTGCAACCGCACGCGGTCGGCCAACAGCTCCATGTCGGCGATGGCCCCCTCCCAGACGTTGCGGGTGCTGGTGTGCTCGGGCCACTCGGTGTGCACGGTGATCGCGCTGGGTCGCAGCGACACCAGCACGCGACCGCCCGGCGCCTGGGTCGCGACGGCAAGCCGCCCGCCACCGTCGAGGGTGACCGACCCGTCCGGGGCGTGGAGTACGCCGGCCCAGAGGTTCAGACCCACCAGGCGGGCGACGTACGGCGAGGCCGGGCGGCGAGCCACCTCGGACGGCGGCCCCTCCTGCACCAGCCGTCCGCCTTCGACCACGAGCAACCGGTTCGCGAGGACCATCGCCTCGAGGGGGTCGTGCGTGACGAGCACGACGGGGCCGCCGAAGTCGGCGAGGTGCTCGCGCAGGAAGGCCCGGACGTCGATCCGCGCGCCGGCGTCCAGGGCGGCCATCGGCTCGTCGAGCAGGAGCACCTCCGGATCGCGGGCGAACGCCCGGGCCAGGGCCACCCGCTGGGCCTGTCCGCCGGAGAGCTGGTGCGGCCTGCGCTCCGCCAGGTCCTCGAGCCCCAGCCGCTGCAGCCACCCGGTCGCCAGCGCCCGCGAGGCGGTGCGCCCGCTGCCGGTCGAGCGGGCGGCGAAGGCGACGTTGTCACGCACGTCGAGGTGGGGGAAGAGCCGGTAGTTCTGGAACACGACCCCGGCCCGACGCTGCTCGGCGGGGACGAACCTGCCCGGACCCTGCCAGACGTGGTCACCGACCTCGACCGTGCCGGCGCCCAGCTCCTCGAGACCAGCGATGGCGCGGAGCAGGGTCGACTTGCCGGCCCCGTTCGGCCCGAGCACGCCCAGCACCTCGCCGGGGCCGACCCGGAAGGCGACACCCAGCTCGAACGAGCCACGGCGGACGGTGCCGTCGAAGCGCAGGCCACCGGCCCGGTTCACGACGACCCCCCGGCGTTCACCCAGCGACCTCGCAGGGCGAAGAGCACCACCACCGAGACGGTGAGCAGCACCAGGGACAGGGCGATGGCTGCCTCGGGATCGGTCTCCATGAGCAGGTAGACCGCCAGTGGCATCGTGCGGGTGACCCCCTGCAGGTTGCCGGCGAAGGTGACCGTGGCGCCGAACTCTCCCAGCGCCCGGGCCCAGCACAGCACCGAGCCGGCGACCAGGGCCGGCCGGATCAACGGCAGGCTCACCCGCCGGAAGACCGTGAGCCGTCCCGCTCCGAGGGTCGCAGCCGCCTCGTCGTAGCCCAGGTCGGCGGAGCGGAAGGCACCCTCCACCGCCACCACCAGGAACGGCATCGCCACGAACGTCTCGGCGATGACCACCGCGCCCGTGGTGCCGAACAGCGTGATCCCGAACCACGCGTCGAGATGTTGACCCACCAACCCGTTGCGGCCGAGGACCAGGATCAGGGCGACGCCACCGACGACCGGAGGCAGCACCAGCGGCAGGGTCACCAGCGCCCGCAGCAGCCGCAGACCCGGCATCGACGAACGAGCGAGCACCCACGCCAACGGGACCCCGAGCACGATCGAGATGGCGGTCGCGAGCGAGGCGGCGCCGAGCGAGAGCCACAGCGCGTCGAGCACCGCCGGCGTACCGAGAAGACGGGTCAGGTCGGACCACGGGGCGCGGACGAGCAGCCCGGCGAGGGGTACGACGAGCAGCAGCGCCCCGAGCAGCGCGGGGACACCGAGGGACCAGGGGGTACGTCGCCTGCTGAGCTCGCCTGCCATCAGGGCCGCTGGAAGCCGGCGTCCTCGAGCACCCTGGCACCCTCGGCGGAGAGCACGAGCTCGACGAACTGGGCGGCCGTGCTCGCATGCGCGGAGGCGGTGAGGGTGGCGATCGGGTACGCGGTGGTGGCGTTGACGTCGTCGGGGATCTCGATGCCCCTCACCTTGTCCCCGGCGGCGAGCACGTCGGTCAGGTAGACCACGCCGGCGTCGACCTCACCCAGGGACACCTTGGTCAGGACGGACTTCACGTCGACCTCCTCGGTGGCGGGCGCGACGGTGAGCCCCGCCTTGGTGAAGACCTCGGCGGCCACCTGCCCGCACGGCACCTGGGCCTGGCAGACGGCGACCTTGACGTCCTTGCCGGTGAGGTCGCCGAGCGAGGCGATGCCGGCCGGGTTGTCGGCGGGGACGGCGATCTCCATGCTGTTGGTCGCGAAGTCCCGGGGGTCCTTGGCCTCGTCGGCCTGGACGACGGTGTCCATGTTGCTCGGACTCGCGGAGGCGAAGACGTCCGCGGGGGCGCCGCTGCCGATCTGCTGGGCCAGGCCGGAGCTGGGACCGAAGTTGAGCTCGACCCTCACCCCCGGGTGGTCGGACTCGAACCTCTGGCCGAGCTCGGTGAACGACCCGGTGAGGGAGGCGGCCGCGAAGACGCGGATCCTCACCTCCTTCGCGCTGCCCGGGTCGGCGGACCCGCAGGCGGCCAGGGAGGTGAGGGCCAGGCAGCCGGCCAGGGCGGTGAGCCACCGCCGCATCCTCACGACCCCTCCGGGAGCTCGATGCCGACGTTGGTGGACTTCACGGTGGCGATGGCCAGCTTCCCGGGGTGGAGGTCGAGCTCGTCGGCGGCTTCGCGGCTGAGCAGCGAGACGACCCGGTGCGGACCGGCCTGGATCTCCACCTGGGCCATCACGGTGTCGCGCACGACCCGGGTCACCAGCCCGACGAAACGGTTGCGGGCTGAGGCCGAGACCACCGGCCCCGGGTCTGGACGGTCGCCGCTCTCGGCGATCTCCTGGGCCAGCAGCGCGAGCTGCTCACCGTCCACGACCTGGCGGGTGCCCTCCGTCGCCGTGGTCAGCCGACCGGACTCGGCCCAGCGGCGCACGGTGTCGTCGCTGACCCCGAGCAGCTCGGCCGCCTGCTTGATGCGATACGTCGTCATGCGCAGAGAGTAGCCGCACCTGCGGTGATATCACGTCGATCGGTCCGCAGGTGCGGTATCACGTGCTGCCACGATGTCGGAGGTCTCGTCCCCAGGGTTCCAGGGCCGAGCGGGCCGAGCGGGCCGCGGTGAGTCCTAGGGACTGGTCGTTGCCGCTGCCAGGTCGTACGACGTCCGGTGGGACCTCAGACGAAGCGGTCGCCCCATGAGCCGGGAGCCATGACGTCCGGCGGGGTCGACCGTCCGTTGTCGCGCACAACGACCTGCCTAGAGTTGGCCGGTGGCCTCCTGGATCGCTGACACCCGCCCGCTTCGCGATCCGCACTTCCGGCGATTGTGGACCGCGAACATCGTCACGGTCGTCGGCGCCCAGCTCACGGTGGTGGCGGTGCCGGCGCAGATCTACGCGGAGACCGGGTCGTCGGCCTACGTCGGGCTCACCGGTGTCTTCGGCCTGGTCCCCCTGGTGGTCTTCGGGCTCTGGGGCGGGGCGCTGGCCGACGTCATCGACCGGCGGACGCTGCTGATCTGCACGACCTTCGCGATGATCGGGACCAGCACCCTGTTCTGGCTCCAGGCCTGGAGTGGCAACACCGACGTGTGGTTGCTGCTCGGGTTGTTCTCGCTGCAGCAGGCGTTCTTCGCGGTGAACCAGCCGACGCGCAGCGCGGTGCTCCCCCGGCTCCTGCCACTCAACCTGCTGCCCGCCGCCAACTCCCTGAACATGACCGTGATGCAGGCCGGTGCGATCGGCGGGCCGCTCATCGCCGGGGCACTGATCCCCGTGTTCGGCTTCCCCTGGCTCTACTTCATCGACATGGTGACCCTGATCCCCACGCTGGGTGCGGTGCTGTGGCTGCCGCCGCTGCCCATCGAGGGGGTGACCGGAACCCTGGGGATCAAGGCGGTGCTCGACGGCCTGGCCTACCTCAAGGGCCAGCCGGTGCTGCTCATGTCGTTCCTCGTCGACCTCGTCGCCATGGTCTTCGGCATGCCACGGGCGCTGTTCCCCGAGATCGCGCACCTCGACTTCGGCGGCCCGGACAGCGGTGGATTCGCCTTCGCCATCCTGTTCGCGGGCATCCCGATCGGCGCCGTGCTGGGCGGGGTGTTCTCCGGGTGGGTCTCCCGCGTGGAGCGTCAAGGCGTCGCCGTGCTCGCCTCGGTCACGGTCTGGGGTCTGGCCATGATCGGCTTCGGCCTCGCCGTGGGGCTGGCCGACCGCTGGCGCACGACGATGCTGGTGGTGGCGGTGCTGATGCTCGTCGTCGGCGGGGCCGCCGACATGGCCTCGGCCGCCTTCCGGACGAGCAT
>JBKJON010000353.1:0-3305 GCA_046595715.1 Marmoricola sp. | reverse complement strand
ACTTGAAGCCCTTGAGCGTGAGGCTCTTGAGGTACAACGTGCCCTCCCAGATGAGGCCCAGTTGAGAAGTCGCCCCTCCGCATGAGGGGGCGTCCGACAGGTGCTGGACGCGGCATCCTCTCAGACCCTGTGGGTCAGGACGCCACGCCGGGGAAGGTCAGCCCCACGACCCTAACCACGCGGGGGGTGGGTTTCGGGGAGGCGTGCCGCTGCGCCCGCCGCGTCACGGGCCCTCACCAGCCGGAGCCGACTCTCCCGCGACGATCTCCTCGTCCGCGTGCGCGACGTGGGTCAGCTGTCCCCAGATCAGCACCAGGAACACGGCCGACCCCACGAAGGCGAACCAGAACGGCCCCGTCACCCCCCACCGGTTCGCGATCAGTCCCCCGCAGACCGAGCCGAGCACGATCCCACCCGTCACACCGATCATGTAGACGCCCTGGACGCGCCCCTGGAACCGGGTGGGCACCGCCCGCTGGCGCACGGTGACCGAGGTGGTCCCCCAGATGAAGGCGTGCCCTCCGAAGACGAACATGATCGCCATCGCCACCCACGGGATGCTGTTCAGCGCGAGCGCCAGGTGCGTGAGGGTCTCGATGATCAGCCCGCCCCGCATGATGTTGCCCAGGCTGACGTTGCGCTCCAGCCAGCCGTAGGTGACCGTTCCGACGATGCCGCCGGCAGCCAGGGCCGAGGTGAGCAGGCCGAAGCCGATCTCGCCCATGTCGAGGCGCTCGAGGGAGTAGAGCACCAGCACCGACCAGGCGGCACCGAAGGTCACGTTGAAGGTGACGATCGTCAGGACCAGGGTGCGGACCGCCGCGTGGTGCCACACCCACGCCAGCCCCTCGCGCATGTCCTTGCGGATCGACCGCGGATCACCGGTCTTCTCGAGCCGGTGCTCGGGCAGCTGGATCCGCAGCACCAGCAGGATGCTCACCACGACGCAGACCATCTGGGTGACGAAAGGAAAGGACCGTCCGAGCCCGAACAGCAGGGCACCCACGGGTGGGCCGACGAGCTGGTTGAGGGTCACCATCCCGGCGATGACCCGCGCGTTGGCGAGCCCGAGGTCACGCTTGGCCACCAGCATCGGCAGGATCGTCGCGGTCGTCGTGTCCGCGAAGGTCTCCGCGATCCCGAGCACGAAGACCGAGGCGAGCACCACGACGATGTCCACCTCGCCGGTGACGATCGTCGCGACCAGAACCCCGAGCACCGCCACCCGTGCGATGTTCGCGAGCACGATCAGGCGGCGCCGGTCCACCCGATCGGCCACCACGCCCGCGAAGAGGCTGAACAGCACCGTCGGCAGGAACTGGAGCGTCCAGGCCGAAGCCACCAGAAGGGGTTCACGTGTCTCGGAGGCGACCAGCAGCGGAGCGGCCGCGAGGATGATCCCGTCGCCGATGTTGCTGATCCAGCTCGACCCCAACAGCCAGCGGAAGGAGCGGCCGAGCCGAGCGGGAGCCACGGTCTCGACCAGGGATCTGCGCACAACGTGCGATGTTGGCACGGGCGCACGGCGCCAGCAATCACGGGGCCGGACAGAGGGAGACGAGCCGGTCCGGGGTCGTCCGTCCGGCCGGGGACCCGCGGGGCGGTCCGGCCATGGGTGGGCCAGGGGTGGGTCAGGTGCGGGCGAGCGAGCGGTCGTGCGCGACTGCGTGGTCCACCGACTCGGTGGCCACCGCAGCAAGCGCGTCGTTCTCGTTCTGGAGCCGCACCACAACGTCCTCGAGGTCGGCCACGCGCTGGCGGAGAAGACGGTTCTCCCCTGCCAGGCGGTTCGCGACCCGGGGGTCGGAGCCGATCGAGTAGCCGAGAAGCGCCTTGGCCATGAATATGCCTTCCAGGAAACGTGGGGTCGACCCGTCCGGGCCGTCTACAAGAGTCTCACGCGTGCCGGGGCTGCATCAAGTGGAGCGCAAGCCAGCCGACGGTCCGGCCGGCATACTTCGGGCACGGGGCACCGGCTGGCACACCGGGCAGAAGAACGAGGAGCGGTTCATGAAGGTGATCCTGCGGATCGGCGTACCGCACCGCAGACAGGGTTCGTGCTCGCGCCCGTAGGCGTTCAGGGAGCGGTCGAAGTAACCGCTCTGACCGTTGACGTTGACGTAGAGCGCGTCGAACGAGGTGCCCCCCTGGGCCAGCGCCTCGAGCATCACCTGCCGGCAGCCCGCCAGCACCCGCTCGACGTCGACCCGACGAAGCCGCGACCCCGGTCGCTCACCGTGCACGCGGGCCAGCCACAGGCCCTCGTCGGCGTAGATGTTGCCGACCCCGGAGATGACCGTCTGGTTGAGCAGCATCCGCTTGATCCCGGAGTCGCTGCGACGTACCCGCTGCACGAAGGCGCCGTCGTCGAACTCCTCGTCGAGCGGGTCGCGGGCGATGTGTGCGATCTCCGCGGGCAGCACCGCTCCCCCGTCCGAGAGCGTGAGCCCGCCGAACATGCGCTGGTCGACGAAACGCAGCTCGAGCTGGTCGTCGAGGGTGAAGCGCACGCGCAGGTGCCGTTCGTCGGGTACGCCGGGCGGCTGCACCAGCATCTGGCCGCTCATCCCGAGATGGCCGAGCAGGGCGTCGGCGCCTCGTCCTGAGCCTTCGGGAGGGTCGTCGAGGGAGAGCCAGAGGTACTTGCCCCGACGGTGGGCCCCGGTGAACGTGTGCCCGGTCAGCCGAGCAGCGAAGTCAGCGGCGCCGGCGAGGTGACGACGGATCGGCCGGGGGTGCAGGACCTCCACGGACCGGATGGGGCGACCCAGGACGTGGGCCTCGAGTCCGAGGCGGACGACCTCGACCTCGGGAAGCTCGGGCATCGCCTCTCCTCAGGGCTCCGGTCGACCGTGGGTCCGACACCTGCCGGGGACCTCGGAGTGCCCCCATCCTGTCATCGTGGCGTCAACCCGCGCACCGAGACCGCGTCAGTCGGGCCGAGGGACGTCGGCCCCACCGGGAGCGGGAGTGCGATCAGCCTCTAGTGATCGGTGTCCGCGCCCAGGGGGGACACCGTTCGCGACCACGGGCGCCACGATGACCGGGATCTCGGCGCTGAGCGTGCGGTAGGCCGACTCGGCCGCCTGCTGCTCGGCCTCCTTCTTCGACCGACCGACCCCGTGGCCGTGCAACCGCTCGGCCACGCGGACGCGGGCGGTGAACGTCTTCATGTGGTCGGGGCCCTCGTCCTCGATGACGTACTCGGGAACGCCGAACTCCTGCAGGGCGCACAGCTCCTGCAGGCTGGTCTTCCAGTCGAGTCCCGCGCCCATCGCCGCCGCCGCCTTGAGCATCGGGTCGAA
>JBKJON010000287.1:0-5124 GCA_046595715.1 Marmoricola sp. | reverse complement strand
TCACCGGCGACCCGACCGCGTGGCACGACGACAAGCAGATCGTGAAGCTCTGCGCCCGACTGACGGTGCTGCTCGCAGCGCCCGGAGCGATCGGAGTCCTGCTCCAGGGGCCGGTCTGGCTGCTGGGCTGGCGCGACACCATCGACGTCGACACCGCAGTCGGCATCATCGCCGCCCTGCGCTACGGCCTCGGCTGGCCGCTGCGCATCGCGTCGTGGTCGGCGATGATCTGGCTGCTCGCCCGCAACGCAACGCCGCTGGCGGCACCCGCGGCTGAGCCTGCGCCTGCACCACCTGACGGTGGGTAGGCCCGTCACCAGATTTCGGTGCGCCCGTGCCTCGTGCGCCCGTGCCTCGTGCAGTCGCTGCTAGCTCGGGTGCTCCGAGGGGGCCAGCAGTCGCTCGAGCTCGTCCTCGCCCTCGGCGGTCACGACGAAGAGCAGCTCGTCCCCGGCCTCGACCGCCTGCTCGCTGTCCGGCACGTAGACCTGGCCGTCGCGCAGGATGGTGACCAGGGCGTAGTTTTCCGGGAAGGGGATCATCCCCATCGGCTTGCCGACATAGGGCGAGTCCGCGGGCAGGGTCATCTCGACGAGGTTGGCGTTGCCCTGGCGGAAGGTGAAGAGCCGCACCAGGTCGCCGACGGTCACGGCCTCCTCGACGAGGGCCGACATGATCCGCGGTGTCGAGACGTTCACGTCGACGCCCCAGGCCTCGGTGAACAACCACTCGTTGTTGGGGTGGTTGACCCGCCCGACCGTCCGCGGCACGCCGAACTCGGTCTTGGCCAGCAGCGAGGTCACCAGGTTGGCCTTGTCGTCGCCGGTCGCGGCGATGACGACGTCGCAGTCCTGCAGCCGGGCCTCCTCCAGGGAGGACAGCTCGCAGGAGTCCGCCAGCAGCCACTCCGCGTCCGGGACGCGGTCGGGCTTGATGGAGGACGGCTCCTTGTCGATGAGCAGCACCTCGTGGCCGTTGCCGATCAGCTCGCGGGCGATCGAGCGTCCCACGGCTCCTGCTCCTGCGATGGCGACTCTCATGTCTAGTCGTCCTCCGGACCCTTGTTGAGTACGTCGTAGACACGGCTGGCGTTCTGCTCGCGCATCACCAGGTGGAGCATGTCGCCCTCCTGGAGGACCGACTCGCGCGAGGGCAGCATGCCCTCGCCGAGACGGTCGATCCACGCGATCCGGCACGCGGACGCGTCCTGGAACTTCACGGTCCGTTGGCCGACCCACGGGTCGGCGACGGGGACCTGGTCGACCCGGATGGTGCCGGAGGGGTCCCGGAAGTCGGGCTCGGCGCCGGCGGGGAGGATCCGACGGAGCACCTGGTCGGCGGTCCACTTCACCGTCGCGACGGTGGTGATGCCGAGCCGCTGGTAGACCTCCGCACGACCGGGGTCGTAGATCCGGGCCACGACCTGCTGGATCCCGAAGGTCTCACGCGCCACGCGCGCGGCGATGATGTTGGAGTTGTCGCCGCTGCTCACGGCCGCGAAGGCGTCGGCGCGCTCGATGCCGGCCTCGGTCAGGACGGCCTGGTCGAAGCCGTAGCCGGTGACCTTGGTGCCGTTGAAGGACGGGCCGAGACGCCGGAACGCATCGGGATTGCCGTCGATGACGCTCACGGTGTGGTTCCGGTCCTCGAGGCTGCGGGCGAGCGTCGAACCGACGCGGCCACAGCCCATGATCACGACGTGCACGTGCTGAACACTAGGCCATGTCCGTGGTCCGGGTGGCGGCACGCGGTGGACGTCCCGCTGGGTCTGGTCTCGCCGTCGAGCAGAGTGCTCTAGCCTCCCTGTGTGGGCGTAGGAAATGTCTCGAAGCGGATCCTCCTCGGCCGCAAGCTTCGCAGTTCCCAACTGGGCGATACCTTGCTGCCGAAGCGCATCGCCCTACCCGTCTTCGCCAGCGACGCCCTCTCCTCGGTGGCCTATGCCCCCGACGAGATCTTCATCATGCTCTCGATCGCCGGCGCCTCGGCGTACACCTTCAGCTGGAAGATCGCGCTCGCGGTGGCCCTGGTCATGCTGACCGTCGTCGCGTCGTACCGCCAGAACGTGCACGCCTACCCCAGCGGCGGCGGCGACTACGAGGTCGCCAGTGTCAACCTCGGCAACAACGCCGGCGTCACCGTCGCGTCGGCGCTGCTCGTCGACTACGTCCTGACGGTGGCGGTGTCGGTCTCCTCGGGCGTGCAGAACGCCAACTCCGCGATCCCGATGATCACCGGCCACGAGGCAGTGGTGGCCAGCGGTCTCGTGCTGCTGCTGGCTGCGATCAACCTGCGCGGTGTCCGCGAGTCGGGCGCGTTCTTCGCCATCCCCACCTACGGGTTCATGCTCGGCGTGCTCGGGATGGCCGCCTACGGTGCGATCCGCGCCGCCCAGGGCAGCCTGCCCGACGTCGAGAGCGCCGACCTCGTGCTCACGCCGGCTCCCGGCTACGGCGGGGAGATCTCGCAGGTGGCGATGATCTTCCTGCTCGCGCGGGCGTTCTCCTCGGGCTGTGCGGCGCTGACCGGGGTCGAGGCCATCTCCAACGGGGTGCCGGCCTTCCGCAAGCCGAAGAGCAAGAACGCCGCGACCACGCTGTTCCTGCTGGGAGCCATCGCGGTCACGATGATGATGAGCGTCGTCATCCTGGCCCGCACCATGGGCCTGCGGTACGTCGACCCGAGCGATCTCGACCGGCTGACCCGGGCCGACGGTTCGGCGCTGCCGAGCGACTACGACCAGCACACCGTGATCGCACAGATCTCCCGGGCGGTGTTCAGCGACTTCTCGCCCGGCTTCTACTTCCTGGTCGCGATGACGGGGATCATTCTGATCCTGGCCGCCAACACCGCCTTCAACGGCTTCCCGGTGCTGGCCTCGATCCTGGCCAAGGACGGCTTCGCTCCCCGGCAGCTGGGCTCGCGCGGCGACCGGCTGGCCTACAGCAACGGCATCCTGATCCTGGCCGGCTTCGCGGTGATCCTGATCCTGGCCTTCAACGCAGAGGTGACCAAGCTGATCCAGCTCTACATCGTGGGCGTCTTCGTCTCCTTCAACCTCAGCCAGCTCGGCATGATCCGCCACTGGACCCGGCTGCTGAAGGCCGAGACGGACCCCGCGGTACGACGCAAGATGTTCCGCTCGCGCATCATCAACAGCATCGGCCTGGCGATGACGGCGTCCGTCTTCGTGGTGGTGCTGATCACGAAGTTCCTCGCTGGCGCGTGGATCGCCATCCTCGCCATGCTCATCTTCTACGCGATCCTGCGGTCGATCCGGAAGCACTACGACCGGGTCGAGGCGGAGCTGGTCATCGGTGACGACGATCAGATGCTGCCCACCCGGGTGCACGCGATCGTGCTGGTCTCCAAGCTGCACAAGCCGACGATGCGGGCGCTGGCCTACGCCAAGGCCAGCCGGCCGAACATCCTGGAGGCGGTCTACGTCGACATCGACGGCGGTCGGTCCAACAAGCTCGTCGACGAGTGGGACGCTCAGCGCATCGACGTACCCCTGAAGATGCTCTACTCCCCGTTCCGTGAGGTCATCCGACCGATCGTCCAGTACGCCGTGGAGATCCGTGAGGCGAACCCGCGCGGGGTCGTGGCGGTCTACATCCCGGAGTACGTCGTGGGCCGCTGGTGGGAGCAGGTGCTGCACAACCAGACCGCCCTGCGCCTCAAGGGCCGGCTGCTGTTCACGCCGGGCGTCATGGTGATCTCGGTCCCCTACCAGCTCCGCGGGGCCGAGCACGCGCGCGACCGTGGCGACTGGGAGCTCCAGCGCAGCCGCCCAGGTGATGTCCGCCGCGGCCGGATCCGGAACAGCAAATGACCGCGGTGAGCGAACCCGACTCGTGGGTGGGGCGGCGCTTCGAGGTCGAGGTGGGTGCTGTGGCCCACGGTGGGCACTTCGTGGCCCGTCACGACGGACGGGTCATCTTCACCCGGCACGGAATGCCGGGCGAGCAGGTCACGGTCGAGATCACCGAGGACAGCGGCCGGTTCCTGCGCGGTGACGCGATCGAGGTGGTGGTGCCCTCCGTCCACCGGGTGCAGCCGCCGTGCCCGCTGGCCCATCCCGGGGGCTGCGGAGGCTGCGACTTCCAGCACGTCGAGCTCGCCGAGCAGCGCAGGCTGAAGGCCGACGTCGTGACCGAGCAGCTCTCCCGGCTGGCGGGCCTGGAGCGCGACGTGGTCGTCGAGGCGGTGCCGGGGGACCAGGACGGTCTCCGGTGGCGCACCCGCATGCAATACGTCCACCTTCCCGGCGGGGATCGCGGACTGCGCAAGCACCGCTCGCACGAGGTGGTGCTCGTCGACGACTGCCTGATCGCGCACCCTGACGCACGTGAGCCCGAACGCTCCGGCCCGGTGACCGAGCGGGTCGAGACGGTCGCTGGGTCGCACGAGTTCAGCGTGGCCGGGGACGGGTTCTGGCAGGTGCACCCCGGAGCCCCGCGCGTGCTCGTGGAGACGATGCTCTCCATGCTCGCTCCGCGTCCTGGCGAGCGGGTCCTCGACCTCTACGCCGGGGTGGGAATGTTCAGCGCCTTCCTGGCGCAGGCGGTCGGTCCCTCCGGCGCGGTGACCGCGATCGAGAGCGAGCAGCGGGCAGCCGAGCTCGCGGAGGAGAACCTCCTGGCTCACCCACAGGCCACGGTGCTGCACGACCGCGTGGACCGCGCCGTACGCCGCCTCGATGCTCGTGAGGTCGACCTCGTCGTACTCGATCCGCCCAGGGCCGGGGCCAAGCGCCAGGTCGTGCGCTCGATCACGGGGCTCGCGCCCCGGGCGGTCGCCTACGTCGCCTGCGACCCGGCCGCCCTGGCCCGCGACATCGCCTACTTCGCCGAGCAGGGCTACGGCCTCTCCGCCGTGCGGGCCTTTGACCTCTTCCCGATGACTTCCCACGTGGAGTGCGTTGCGCACCTTGTGAAGAGCGACTCTGGCCTGCGGTGATGTGATCGGGCTCGTCAGTACGAGCCTCGAGAGCGGGCCGTCGGGCTCACTTTGGGCTCGCTTGGGCAATCCCGAGCATTCTTCCACAATCCTTTAAACCCTTATAGGATTGTGTGCGTGAGAGCAGTCAGCGTCGCACAGGCCGCCGAGCAGCTGGGCGTC
>JBKJON010000210.1:0-2800 GCA_046595715.1 Marmoricola sp. | reverse complement strand
CACCGGATGTCGCCTTCCCGCGGCTCAACATGCTCAGCTACTGGTTCTACGCCTTCGGCAGTGTGATCACCTTCTCCGGCTTCGCCACCCCCGGTGGCGCGGCTGACTTGGACTGGTTCGCCTACACGCCGCTGTCCAACGTCGTGCGATCGCCCGGTATCGGTGGAGACCTCTGGATCATGGGCCTGTGGCTGGCGGGTCTGGGGACCATCCTGGGGTCGGTCAACTTCATCACGACCATCATCTGCATGCGTGCGCCTGGCATGACGATGTTCCGGATGCCGATCTTCACCTGGAACACGCTGGTGACCAGCCTGCTCGCGATCATCGTCTTCCCGATCCTCGCCGCCGCGCTGCTCGCCCTCGAGGCCGACCGCAAGCTCGGTGCCCATGTCTTCGACGCCTCGCACGGTGGGGCCATCCTGTGGCAACACCTGTTCTGGTTCTTCGGGCATCCAGAGGTCTACATCATCGCTCTGCCCTTTTTCGGCATCATCACCGAGATCCTGCCGGTCTTCAGCCGCAAGCCGATCTTCGGCTACGTCGGCCTCGTCGGAGCGACGATGGGCATCGCGATCTTGTCCGTGGCCGTCTGGGCCCACCACATGTTCGTCACCGGGGCGGTCAACTTGCCCTTCTTCTCCGGCATGAGCTTTCTGATCGCGGTGCCCACCGGGGTGAAGTTCTTCAACTGGATAGGCACGATGTGGGGTGGGTCGATCTCCTTCGACACCCCCATGCTGTGGTCGGTCGGCTTCCTCACCACGTTCCTCTTCGGTGGCCTGACCGGTGTCATCCTGGCCTCGCCCCCGCTCGACTTCCACGTCTCGGACTCCTACTTCGTGGTGGCGCACTTCCACTACGTCGTGTTCGGCACGGTGGTGTTCGCGATGTTCGCGGGCTTCTACTTCTGGTGGCCCAAGATGACCGGCAAGATGCTGGACGAGCGACTGGGCAAGATCCACTTCTGGCTGCTGTTCGTGGGCTTCCACACCACCTTCCTGGTCCAGCACTGGCTGGGCGTCGAGGGGATGCCGCGTCGCTACGCCGACTACTCGGCCTCCGACGGATTCACCACGCTCAACCAGGTCTCGACCATCGGGGCGTTCCTGCTGGCCTTCTCGACGTTCCCGTTCCTCTACAACGTCTACAAGACCAGCCGCACCCCCAACGTCACCGTCGACGACCCGTGGGGCTGGGGACGTTCGCTGGAGTGGGCGACGAGCTGCCCCCCGCCACGTCACAACTTCGTCACCATCCCGCGCATCCGTTCGGAGTCCCCTGCCTTCGACCTCCACCACCCGGAGATCGCTGCGCTGGAGTACGCCGACAACGACGGCCTCGGCGACGACGACAAGGCCTCCGACGCACCTGACATGGACGGCCGTCGCGGAGCGCTCGGCGGGCAGGACGGAGTCCGATGAAGAGCGAAGCGTGGGTCTTCGGCATCTGCAGCGCGTTCTTCCTCCTGGTGGCGCCGGCGTACTGGCTGATCACCGGCGACTGGACGGGCACCACCGCGCTGGTGATGACCTTCCTGCTGGTCGCGCTGATCACCTTCTACCTCGGCTTCCACGCCATGCGCATGGAGCCGCGTCCCGAGGACCGCAAGGAAGCCGAGATCGCCGAGGGTGCTGGGGAGCTCGGCTTCTTCCCGCCGTACAGCTGGTGGCCGCTGTGGTGCGCCCTGTGCCTGTCCGCGATGGCGCTGGGTGTGGCCGTCGGTTGGTGGCTGTTCATCATCGGGGGCGTGCTCGGCGCCGTGGCACTGTCCGGCCTGGTCTTCGAGTACTACCGCGGAGAGCACGCTCACTGAGCCCAGGGGCGTGAGCCTTCACACGCGCGGCGTGGGCGTGTCGTCAGGGAGGCGTTGTTAGCCTGAGGGCTCCTGTTCTGTTTCCGTCACCGTGGAGTCCTTTAATGTCCAGCTGGTCCCTGTCCTCACGCCTCTCCCTGGTTGGTGTTGCCCTGACACTGACTGCGGTCACGGCCTGCTCTGCTGGCCAGCAGGGCGGCGACAACCCGGGAGCGCAGCCGACGAGCGACGCCTCACAGGTCAGCAAGGCCTCCGAGGCGAAGATCGTCAGCAGCATCAAGGCGGGCGCCAAGGAGATCGACCTCCAGCGCAAGCTCAAGCTGAGCGTCGACTCCGGCACCTTCGAGACGGTCCAGGTCACCGGTCCCCAGGGCGGTATCGTCAAGGGACGCCTTTCGGACGACAAGACCCACTGGGTCTCCCGGACCGCGTTCCAGGCGGCCTCCCGCTACCAGGTCACCAGCACCGCGGTGGACGGCAACGGCCTCGCCAACTCCTACGAGTCCGGCTTCCGGACCCGCGCGCTGAGCCTGGACGAGCAGACCTACCCCAGCTTCGTGCCGCTCGAGGGCCAGACGGTCGGCGTCGGCATGCCCGTGATCGTGCGCTTCGACGTGCCGGTCTCCGACCAGGCGTCGATCGAGAAGCACCTCGAGGTGACCAGCAAGCCCGCGCAGGCCGGCTCCTTCCACTGGATCAGCAACACCGAGGTGCACTGGCGTCCCCGCAAGTACTGGCAGCCGGGCACGGACGTGACCGTCAACGCCGACATCGGCGGGGTCTCGGCCGGCAACGGCATCTACGGCCAGAAGGACCGCGTTCTGAAGTTCCACGTGGGTGACTCGATGGTGAGCAAGGTCGACATGAACTCCCACGAGATGCGGGTCTTCCGCAACGGCAAGCAGATCCGCATCTCGTGGGAGTTCATGTCGACCTTGCTCACCATCGAGTCACCCACGTGGAACTTCAGAACGCGGTCCTTCT
>JBKJON010000089.1:0-9199 GCA_046595715.1 Marmoricola sp. | reverse complement strand
CGAGGTCGTCAACTACATGGAGCACTACGGGATGCTGCGCCAGAAGGTCGGCGCCGGGGACCGGCAGCGCTACGAGCGCGTCGACCCCAGCCACAGCTGGAACTCCAACAACATCGCCACCAACGTCCTGCTCTACCACCTGCAGCGCCACAGCGACCACCACGCCAACCCGACCCGGCGCTACCAGGCGCTGCGCGACTACGAGGAGTCCCCGGTCCTCCCGACGGGGTACGCCGGGATGATCGTGCTCGCCGCCGTGCCTGCCCTCTGGCGCCGCGTGATGGACCCTCGCGTCGTGGCGCACTTCCACGGGGACATCACGCTGGCCAACGTCTCCCCCCGCAAGCGTGACCGGATCCATGCGAAGTACTCCTCCGAGGCGGGGGGCGAGGCGGACGAGCGGGCCCTTCACGACGAGGCGGTGGCAGCCGCGGCAGCCGTCGGCGAGGTGCTCGGCGCCCGGTGTCCCGGGTGCGGCTACACCTACGACGTCACCAGCGGTGACGAGCACGAGGGTTTCGCGGCCGGTACGGCCTGGGCCGACGTGCCCGACAGCTGGTGCTGCCCGGACTGTGGCGTTCGCGAGAAGGTCGACTTCGTGCCGGTCGACTCGGAGCTCGAACGGGGGGTCACCTCATGAGGACCGTCGTGGACCGCGACCGGTGCGAGGGGACACCGGCGGAGACGGCGCGACCCAAGGCGCACGCCGCCGTGGAGGCCTGTCCGGTCCTGGCGTTCTCGCCGGTCGGCCGGGCCGACGATGGCGGTCCCGCTGGAGCGGCCGCCTAGGGTTGGGGCCATGAGCCAGCTCGCGTCCGCCCAGGTCACCCACCGTGACCGGCTGATCGCGGCCGCGGCCGGGTTCACCGCAGCGAACGGCTGGGGCGAGCTGACGATGGCCAAGCTCGCCGACCTCGTCGGGGTCAGCCGGCAGACCGTCTACAACGAGATCGGCGGCAAGCCCCAGCTCGCCGAGGCGATGGTGCTGCGCGAGCTGCAGATCTTCCTCGACGTGGTCGACTCCGCGTTCGTGGACTTCCCCGACGACCTCGTCCGGGCGATCGAGACCGCGGCGTTCCGGGTCCTCGAGCTGGCACGCACCGACCCTCTGCTGCACGCCATCCTCAGCAGCAGCCAGGGTGCCGACAGCGAGCTCCTCCCGCTCCTGACGACCAACTCCGAGCCCCTCCTCGGGGCGGCCGGCCAGATGATCCGCGAGCACGTGCGGACCTATGACGAGGTCGAGCTGCCCGCGGACCGGGTCGAGGTGCTCATCGACATGGTCGTACGCCTCGTCCTGAGCCACGTCATGCAGCCCACGGCCCAGCCCGCCCACACGGCCGAGACGATCGCCTGGATCGTCGAGCGGGTGCTCGGCGCCTGACCCCGGGCGCCTGATCGAAGCGCAGTGGCTCAGCCAGTCGGCGACGTGATGCCGTTCCGCTGGATCGTGGATGCCGTCCGCGACACCTTCACCGGTGACTTCGACACCAGCCACATGTTCCGGGGCAGGGCCTGGGGCCTGGGCCTGTTGGCACTGGCCATCTGGTGGGGCACGGCGGTTTTCCGCAAGGAGAACGCCTGAGCCAGAACTGTCCACGAGCCCGGTCGTCGGGCCGCCGACGTGGGTGCCGACGGCTATCCTCGTCGAGTACCTCGGGGGACGGTCCGGGGCGCGTGGCCGGGGGAGCAGGACCCGAGAGATGGGGAGCCATGCCAGAGGTGTCCAGACGCGGTCTGGTGACGGCAGCCGGTGCCGTGCTCCTCACCGCCGGCTGCGGCACCGCTGCGGGCACCGAGAAGACCTCCGGCCAGGTGGAGCCCCCCCGCGCCAAGGGGGCTTCGGCGACACCCCCCACCTCCGGCAACGTCCGCGTCCCCGCGCCGAAGAAGCTGAGCGCCGCCCTGCTGTCCTCGGACATCCTGGTCTACGGCCAGAACAGCCTCGACCAGCGCACGATCGCGAAGATCAAGGCGATCGACGGCGTCGAGGCCATCGAGGCGATGTCGATGGGGTCGTTCTTCGTGGAGGACCGCGAGGTCACCTACGCAGCCGTCGACCCCGGCACCTTCCGCCGCTACACCAAGCAGGGGACCGCTCAGACCCAGGCCGTCTGGGACCGGGTCGCCGGGGGTGAGATCGCGGTCGAGCCGGCGATCGGGAAGCAGCTCGAGCAGAAGGACGGCTACATGCGCCTCGGCAACGAGGCGGCGGCCGACACCATCCACATCGGCGCCTACGCCGCCCTGCTCAACAGCCTCGGCCCGTCGCGGATCGACGCGGTCGTCAACTACAAGTGGACCGGCAAGCTCGGCATGCGTCCCCGGAACGCGATCATCGTGGCCTTGGGCGAGGCCTCGCCGGCAAGCATCCTCAAGGAGCTCAAGAGGTACGTCGGGCAGAAGGCGCAGATCGAGATCCTGGCGCAGAACCCCGACCTCGGCGCCACCCGGACCGCCTTCCTGACCGGTGGCTCGGTCGCGCAGGCGGTGGGGTCGTTCTCCTACCGGGCGAACCCCGACGGGACCGTCACCCCCGACCCGGCCTGGGTGGCGGCCAAGATCACCACCGAGGAGATGCCGATCATCGGCCGCGTCACCGGCAACCGGGTGATGCTCCCGCAGCTGCGGGCGGCCCTGAACGAGGTGGTCACCCTGAAGCTCTCCAGCTCGATCTACCACTACGACGGCTGCTACGTCCCGCGCTTCATCGCCCGTGACCCCGCCAAGGGCCTGAGCTTCCACACCTTCGGCACCGCCATCGACCTCAACGCCGCCGACAACTACCGCGGCATCGCCGGGAAGATGGACCGACGCGTCGTCACGATCTTCAAGAAGTGGGGTTTCGCCTGGGGCGGCGACTGGAACTACACCGACCCCATGCACTTCGAGCTGGCCAGCCTGGTCCAGGCCCGCTGACGGACTGCGTACTCCGCCGGGCTCTGGCTGCGGGCTGCGGGCTGTGGCTGGGACCCGGGCCGCGCCCGTAGGGGATGCGAATGTCGCTGCCGGGACGGGTGGGTGTCCCACGGGCCGCTTGAGTGACATTCGCATGTGGAGGCGGCGCTGGCCCAGCTCGGCGGCGCGGCATATGTGGCCAGGGTGACGCGTGAGCGCCACTCACGACGCACCGACCACATTCGCAGCGCTCCGGGGCGACCCTCTAGCCTCGACCCCATGCGCGCAGTCCAGGTGACCCGAACCGATGGCCCCTCAGCGATCAGCATCGAGGAGGTGCCCGAGCCCACCGCCGAGGGACCCTTCGGTCCGCAGGTCCTCCTCGACGTCCATTCCGTCGGGATCTCCTTCCCCGACCTGTTGCTGAGCAAGGGCGAGTACCAGCTCAAGCCCGAGCTCCCCTTCACCCTCGGGGTCGACTTCGCGGGCGTCGTACGCTCCGCGCCCGAAGGCTCCGGACTCTCCGAGGGTGACCGGGTCGCGGCGGTCCTGGGCCAGGGTGGGGCCTCCGACGTCGTCGGTCTCGGCCCCGACAGCGTCTTCCCGCTGCCGGTCTCCCTGACCTTCGAGCAGGGAGCCGCCCTTCCGATGAACTACCTGACGGCCCACTTCGCCCTGGCCGAGCGCGGCGACATCCAAGCGGGGGAGACGGTCCTGATCCACGGCGCGGCCGGTGGGGTCGGCACCGCCACCATCCAGGTCGCCAAGGGGTACGGCGCCCGCACCATCGCGGTCGTCTCCACCGAGGAGAAGGGCGAGATGGCCAGGCGGGCCGGCGCGGACGAGGTCGTGCTCGTCGACGGCTTCCGCGACGCCGTCAAGGAGCTCACCGACGGCCAGGGCGTCGACATCGTGATGGACGTCGTCGGCGGCGACCTGATCACCGACTCCCTCCGGTCGCTCGGCACCCAGGGCCGGTTGCTCGTCGTCGGGTTCGCCGGCGGCGCCATCCCCGCGGTCAAGCTCAACCGGCTGCTGCTCAACAACGTCGACGTGCGTGGCGTCGGCTGGGGTGCCTACGCGATGGTGCGTCCGGGCTACATGCGCCAGCAGTGGGACGAGCTGCTGCCGATGATGGAGTCCGGCGTCATCGACCCTCCGATCGGCCGGACCTACCCGATCGAGGAGTTCGGCCAGGCCCTCCAGGACATGGACGACCGCAAGACGCTCGGGAAGTCGGTCGTCAACCTGCGGTGATGCGTGCGGGATGACCCGTTTGGACCCGTAGGCGAGGGGCACCGGTCGGGGGTGACCACTCCCGGCAGACCCGCCGTCCTGTTCGACGTCGACGGCACGCTCGTCGACTCGACCTACCACCACGCCCTCGCCTGGCAGCGAGCCTTCGACCGCCAGGACCTGCCGTTCCCGCTCTGGCGGATCCACCGCACGGTCGGCATGGGGGGCGACAAGCTGGTGACCGAGGTGGCCGGCGCCGACGTCGAGGAGCGGCTCGGCGACACGCTGCGGGACGCGTGGAAGCAGGAGTACCTCCAGATCAAGACCGAGGTCGCCCCGCTCCCTGGAGCGGCGGAGCTGGTGCGCAAGCTGGTCGCCGACGGCTACCTGGTCGCGCTCGCCTCCTCGGGTGACCCCGATTTCGCCAACGAGGCCCTCGACGACCTCGACATCCGCGACGAGGTGTCCGCCCTCAGGACCTCCGCGGACGTCGAGGGGTCCAAGCCGGAGCCCGACCTGATCGAGGTGACCCTCGAGGCGCTCGGGACCCGGCGCGGGGTGATGGTCGGGGACACGCCGTACGACGTGCAGGCGGCCGAGCGGGCCGGGTTGCCGTGCGTCTGCCTGCGCTCCGGTGGGTACAGCGAGGCCGAGCTGGTCGAGGCGGGTGCCGTGCTCGTGGTCGATGCCCCCGAGGACCTGATGGACCTCGACTGGACCGAGTACCTGTCCTGAGGACTGCCGACCGCGACCTCTCCCGCACCACCCTGAAAGGAGCAGCATGACGAACTTCGGCTACACCCTGATGACCGAGCAGTCAGGCCCGCGCGAGCTGGTGGACCACGCCGTCCGCGCGGAGCAGGTCGGCTTCGACTTCGAGGTGATGAGCGACCACTACTTCCCGTGGCTCTCGGCGCAGGGCCATGCGCCGTACGCCTGGTCGGTGCTCGGTGCGGTCGCCCACGCGACCTCGCGGGTCGGGCTGATGACCTACGTGACCTGCCCGACGATCCGCTACCACCCGGCGATCGTGGCGCAGAAGGCCGCGACCGTGCAGCTCCTGGCGGAGGGGCGGTTCACGCTCGGGCTCGGCAGCGGCGAGAACCTCAACGAGCACGTCGTCGGTCAGGGCTGGCCGGCGGTGCAGGACCGTCAGGCCATGCTGCGCGAGGCCATCGAGATCATCCGCGAACTGCACACCGGTGAGCTCGTCGACTACCGCGGCGAGTACTTCCAGGTCGACTCGGCCCGGGTGTGGGACCTTCCCGAGCAGGGTGTCGAGATCGGCGTCGCCGTCGGTGGTGACCGGGCCATCTCCGAGCTGGCGCCACTCGCCGACCACCTGATCGCGACCGAGCCGGACGCCGACCTGGTCCGTGACTGGAACGCCACTGAGGCAGCGCCCCAGATCGGCGGGAAGGCACGCGCGGTCGGCCAGATCCCGATCTGCTGGGACCCCGACGAGGAGGCCGCCGTCGCCCGCGCTCACGACCAGTTCCGCTGGTTCGCCGGGGGCTGGAGCGTCAACGCCGACCTCCCGACCACCGCCGGCTTCGCGGGAGCCACGCAGTACGTACGTCCCGAGGACGTCGCCGACTCGATCCCGTGCGGCCCCGACCTCGAGGCCATCGTCGAGAGCGTCAAGCCCTTCTGAGAGGCCGGCCACACCGACGTGGCCCTCGTCCAGATCGGCGGCGCGTCCCAGGAGCGGTTCCTCGCCGAGGCCGCCGAACCCCTGCTCGAGAAGCTACGAAAGGCATCAGCATGAGCGCGAACCCGAACGAGCACGACGACCCCCGCGTCGAGGTGCTGCAGGCCGTCTACGACCGCGTGAGCTCCTACGAGGAGTCCGCCACACCGGAGACCATCCGGCAGGAGCTCGACAAGGCGATCGCCCAGGCGGGCGTCGAGGTGAGCGACGAGACGCGCGCGCGCCTCACCCAGCACATCGACGACCGGGGTGGACGCGAGGACGTGGCGAACGTCCTATGACCCGGTCCTCGCCGCGGCCGACGGTCGTCAGCCGCTGAACACGCTGACGCCGTCGACCCAGGTCGAGACCACCCGGGCCGCCGCGATCTCACCCGGGTCACCGGCGAAGGGATCCCGGTCGAGGACCACGAGGTCGGCGACCTGGCCGACCTGGATCGTCCCCGCCTCGTCCCGGTGGTTCACCCACGCCGATCCGCTGGTGTAGGCCGCGAACGCCGTCTCGAGGTCGATCGCCTGCTCCGGGAGGAACGGCTCGCTGCCCGCCGGACCCTCCTCACCGTGCGCCCACCGGTTGACCGCGACGTGGATGGCCGCGAGCGGGTCGGGCGTGCTGACCGGCCAGTCGCTGCCGGCCACGAGACGGGCCCCGGCGCGGTGCAGGTCGCCGAAGGGGTACTGCCACCGGGCGCGCTCCTCGCCCAGGAACGGGATGGTCAGGTCGCTCATCTGGTCGTCCAGGCAGGCCCACAGCGACTGCATGTTGGCCGCGACGCCGAGCGCGCCGAAGCGGCGTACGTCGTCGGGGTGGATGAGCTGCAGGTGGGCGATGTGGTGGCGACGCTCGGGGTTCGTGCCCTCGAACGCGTCGAGTGCCTCCCGCACGCCGCGGTCGCCGATCCCGTGGACGTGCACCTGGAAGCCCTCGGCGTCGAGGCGGGCGACGTGCTGCTTCAGGGCGCCCGGGTCGACGAAGGAGTGCCCGCGGTTTTCGGTCGAGTGGCCGCAGCGGTCGAGGTAGGGCGCGATCAGGGCGGCCGTACCGTTCTCGGCGACCCCGTCCTGCATGATCTTGATGCTCGTCGCGTGGAACCTCCCGTGCGTGTACGCCGCCCGCCGCTCCACCAGGGACGCGATCTGCTCCTCACCCTGGTCGCGGTCCCACCAGAGCGCACCGACCACGTGGGCGGTCAGGTCACCGCGCTGCGCGGCCCGGAGGTACGTCGGCCCGGGGTCCTCCATGCCGGCGTACTCCCCGACGATGGCGTCCTGCCAACCGGTGACGCCGAGGGAGTGCAGGTAGGCCTGGCCGGTCATCAGCCCGCGGTGGTACTCCTCGGCAGTGGTTCCCGGTGCGTTCCGGACCACGGCCGCCATCGCCCCCTCGTGCAGGGTTCCTGTGGGGTGCCCGTCGGCGTCGCGCTCGTAGCGGCCGTGCAGCGGGTCGGGCGTCTCGCGGGTGACCCCGGCCAGCTCGAGCGCGCGGGTGTTCACCCACGCGCCGTGGTGGTCCCGGTTGGGCAGGAACACCGGCCGGTCGGGTACGACGGAGTCCAGGTCGGCGGCGGTCGGCGTACCGCCCGGGAAGGCCGCCATCGCCCAGCCGCCGCCGAGGATCCACGGGAGCTCGGGGTGCGCCTCGGCGTACGACTTGATGGTCGTGAGGTAGTCCTCCCGCGTCGCGCCCTCGGAGAGATCGCACCGCGTCCGCTCGAGCCCGCCCTGCACGGCATGGACGTGTGAGTCCACGAACCCGGGGGAGAGCAGCCCGCCGGCCAGGTCGACGACGTCGGCACCGGCCGGGCTCTGGGCCGGGCTCTGGGGCGGGCCGACCGCGACGATGCGACCGCCCTCGACCACGACCGGGCCTGTCGGTCCGAGGTAGCGGTGGCCGTCGAAGACGGAGCCGTTCACGAAGGCGGTGGTGGTCATGTCATGCATTCTGCCGGGGTCGCACCCCGGGTCGGATGCGGGCGCCACCCCGGATCGCTTCGTTGGTCCGGGGTGCCAAGGTAGGGACATGAGCCCTGCAACCTCGCCCGTCGTCGTGGTCACCGGAGCGAACGGACTGGTGGGATCCCGCATCTGTGCCGCGCTCGTCGAGAGGGGCGCGAGCGTGCGTGCTGTCGTACGCCGCGCCGGTTCCGGCCCTGAGCTGACCGGCGTGGAGGAGTGGGTCGGGGAGTTCCACGAACCCGAGCTGGCGGCGTCCGTGCTGACCGGTGCCACGGCCGTGGTCACGACGGTGCACCCGATGGGCTCGGACCGGGAGACGCAGCACCGGATCGCGGTCGAGGGCACTCCGGCGCTCGCGCGGGTTGCGGTCGACGCAGGCGTCGAGCGACTGGTGCACATCTCCACGGCGGCCGTCTACGACCGTTCGCCGAACGCCGGCGACGTGGACGAGCACTCGCCGCTGGTCCTCGACGACGCCGACGACTACGCCGTGACCAAGCGCGACACCGACGAGGCCCTGGCCCGGGTCGACGGCATCACCCGGGTGCTGGTGCGACCCCCGGCGATCCTCGGTGCCGGTGAGACCTCGGTCTGGAACACGTTGCGGCCGGCCGTGATCCGTGACGAGGAGTCCGCCCGGCACGCCAAGCCGCAGCAGACCTTCCCCTGGGTCCATGTCGACGACCTCGCCGCCTTCACCGCCGACGTGGCCATCGGCCGGGTGGCTGACGCCGCGGACCCCGGGCAGGGACCGGTCGAGGGTGCCTGCACCGCGGTCGACGTCGCCGGCGCCCCTGCCACGGTGGGGGACTACTACAAGACCGTCACCGGCGCCCTGGGTCTCGAGCCTGTCTGGGACGACGGCCTGGCCTGGACGGGTGAGTACGACGTGCAGCGCGCGCACCAGTGGGGCTGGACCCCCACCGTCGACCTCGTTCACGCGCTCGCTGAGATCGACGAGGGACTGCGCCGATAGCGCGCTCGCCGGGCCCGCGCGCCTGATTCCGTAAGGGTTCATCCGTCGGGTGGTTCCCGGCTGCTGCGGCGTCGGGTGCCGGGTGGTGGGTCGAAGGTGAAGTCGTTGGGTCCGGTTCTTCGGATCTGCCAGGGTCCGGTGTGGACCAGTCGGTGGTGGTGGCCGCAGAGCAGGATCATGTTTCCCAGTGACGTTGCTCCGCCGTCGGCCCAGTGGTCGATGTGGTGGGCGTGGGTCATCACTGGTGGTCTGGTGCAGTTCGGGAAGCGGCAGTGGTGGTCGCGGGCGACCAGTGCTCTCCAAATCGCGGTGGTGACCAGGCGTTGTCGGCGGCCGACGTCGAGGACCTCGCCTTGGGTGCCGAGGACGATGGGGATGAGGTCGGCGTCGCAGCACATCCTGCGGATGGTGGTGGCGGTGAGG
>JBKJON010000434.1:0-5209 GCA_046595715.1 Marmoricola sp. | reverse complement strand
CTGCTCGGCAGGCTGGGCGGTGTCCCACTCCCAGGTGCTGGAGTGGATCTCCGGGTCGTTCATCCAGTCCCACTGGCCATGCATGACGTTGTGGCCGATCTCCATGTTCTCCAGGATCTTGGCCACGCCGAGCATCGCCGTACCCGCGAAGAACGCCGGCTTGTACCTGCTGGCGAACAGGGTGATGCGCCCCGCGGCCGCGAGCCGACGCTGGAAGGTGATCATGCCGTTGATGTACGCCGCGTCGTCCTCCCCGCGGGACTCCTCGATGTCGGCGCGGATCGCGTCGAGCTCACGGCCGAGCTGCTCGATCTCCTCCGGGGAGAGGTGGGTGTACTCCTTGACGTCGGCGATGGCCATGGGACTCCTCGTGGTTCGGTTTAGGTCAGATGTCGAGCGTGCAGTCACCGGCTGCTGCAGTGACGCAGGTCTGGATCGGCTCGTTGGGACCGGAGCTCTCCTCGCCGCTGCGCAGGTCGCGCACCGTGCCCTCGACGAGGGTGAGCGTGCAGGTGTGACAGATGCCCATGCGGCAGCCGTAGGGCATGCCGACACCGGCGCTCTCCCCGGCCTCGAGCAGCGTGGTGGCGCCGTCGACCTCCGCGGTCTTGTGGGAGTTGTCGAAGGTGACCGTGCCGCCCTCGGCCCCCGCGCCGCCCCCGAGCTCGAGGGTGAAGCGCTCGAGGTGCAGGGCGTCCTCGAGAGCGGCCTGCCGCCAGTGCTCCTCGCAGGCGTCCAGCATCGGCCCCGGGCCGCAGGCCCACGTCTGGCGGTCCCTCCAGTCCGGGCAGACCCGGTCGAGGTCCTTCATCTCCAGCATGCCGTCGGCGTCGGTGTGCTGCTCGTGCAACGTGAGGTTCTGGTGCCGCTCGCTGAGCTCGACCAGCTCGTCGCGGAAGATCATCCGCTCCCGGGTGGGTGAGCTGTAGGCCAGGACGACGTCGGGCACGGTGCCCCGGCGGTGGAGGGTGCGCAGCATCGCCATCACGGGGGTGATCCCGCTGCCGCCCACCAGGAAGAGGATCTTTGGGGGCGGCGGGTCCGGGAGGACGAAGTCGCCGTTGGGAGCCGCGAGCCGGATGATCGTCCCCGGAGCGAGACCAGAGACCAGGTGCTCGGAGAGGAAGCCCTCCGGCATGGCCCGGACGGTGATGGCGATGGTGCGGCCGGTCCGCTTGGGCGGTGAGGAGACCGAGTAGGACCTCCAGTGGAACCTGCCCCCGACCTGGATCCCGATGCCGACGTACTGGCCCGGGCGGTGGTCGTAGCTCCATCCCCAGCCGGGCCGGATGACGAGGGTGGCGGCGTCCTCGGTCTCGGGGATGACCTTCTCGATCCGGCCGCGCAGCTCGCGTGCGGTCCAGAGCGGGTTGATCAGTGAGAGGTAGTCGTCAGGGTGGAGCGGAGTCGTCAAACGAGCTCCGACCTTCCGCACCCCGGCCCAGGAGACGAGTTCGGCGACCATCCGTTCAGTTCCTCCTGGCGTGTACTGGTGAGTACGTTCAGTGAACAGTCGTGCACTCGACACGTCAAGCCCGCGTCCCGGGATCTGGTTCCTTGGCCAGGTCACTAGCATGGGTTCCATGAGTTACCAGGTGAACAAGAGCGACGCCGAGTGGCGCGAGCAGCTCTCCCCCGAGGAGTTCGAGGTCCTGCGCAAGGCCGGGACCGAGGCGCCCTTCAAGGGTGAGTACACCGACACCAAGACCGTGGGCGTCTACAACTGTCGTGCGTGCGGTAGCGAGCTGTTCCGGTCCGAGACCAAGTTCGAGTCGCACTGCGGCTGGCCCTCGTTCTTCGCCCCTCTCGCCGAGGAGCGGGTGCAGTACATCGAGGACCGTTCCTTCGGCAGCGTCCGCACCGAGGTGCGGTGTGCCAACTGCGGTTCCCACCTCGGTCACGTCTTCGCCGGCGAGGGCTACGGCACGCCCACCGACCAGCGCTACTGCATCAACTCGGTGTCGCTGACCCTGGCTCCGGCCGAGGTCCCTGCCGAGAGCTGAGCCTCAAGCTCAGCTGCTCGACGACCTTGGCGCCGACATTGTTGCCGCCGGTCCGAACCAGTGGGGTGCGGAAGGTGGGCATGGTCAGGGCAGGGCGCTGATCAGCTCGCTCGGCGTACGGCGGCGCCCGGTGTAGAAGGGCACCTCCTCGCGCACGTGGCGGCGTGCCGTGGAGCCGCGAAGGTGACGCATCAGGTCGACGATGCGGTGCAGCTCGTCGGCCTCGAAGGCCAACATCCACTCGTAGTCGCCGAGCGCGAAGCTGGCGACGGTGTTGGCACGCACGTCCTTGTACTCGCGCGCCATCTGGCCGTGCTCGGCGAGCATGGCACGGCGCTCGGAGTCCTCGAGGAGGTACCACTCGTAGGAACGCACGAACGGGTAGACGCAGATGTAGTCCCGCGGCTCCTCGCCCGCCAGGAAGGCCGGGACGTGGCTCTTGTTGAACTCGGCCGGCCGGTGGAGCGCGACCTGCGACCACACGGGGTCGAGGCGGCGGCCGAACGCCGTCCGGCGGAACTGGTGGTAGGCCGCCTGAAGCTTCTCGATCTCCTCCGCGTGCCACCACACCATCAGGTCGGCGTCGGCGCGCAGGCCACCGAGGTCGTAGACCCCGCGGACGACGACGTCGTCGGTCTCGAGCTTCGCTGCGAACTCCTCGACCTCGCGGGCCTCGTCAACGCGGTCGGCCCCCTCACCGAGCACGTCCCGGAGGCTGAACACCGACCACATCGTGTAGCGGATGGTGTCGTTGAGCTCGCGAGCCTTCTTGCCGGAGGAAGTCATGCCCCCATTCTGACAGCGACCGGGTCAGGCCGGTGGGCGGGTGAGGTCACGTCGGACCTTGTCGGCCGCCAGCCGGGCGGAGGCGATGCACGCCGGGATCCCGACCCCGTCGTACGCCGACCCGCACACGGCCAGCCCCAGGAGGGGGTCCAGCTCGCGGCGCACGAGCGCCACCCGGTCGAGGTGCCCGACGGCGTACTGGGGCAGCGCACCACCCCACCGCTGGACGTGGCTGTCGACCGGTTGCACGGAGAGCCCGATCGCATCGGCCAGGTCAGCGAGTGCGATCTCGACGAGCCGCTCGTCATCCACCTGCAGGACTTGCTCCTCCCGATGCCGTCCCAGTGAGCACCGCATCACGAGCAGGTCGTCCCCCGCGGCGGTGCCGGCCTCACGCACCCAGTCCCACTTCGCGAAGGAGAAGGTCGACGCCTTGACCGACCTGCCCTCGACCGGCGGGACCAGGAAGCCCGACCCCGTGACCTCCGGGAAGGAACGGGCTGCGAAGGCCAGGGTGACGATCGCCATGGAGGCGTACTCGATCCGCTCCAGCGCCAGGGCCGCGGACGACGCGAGGTCGCGGAGCAGGCGGGCCGTCGCACGGGCCGGGGTGGCCAGGACGACCGCGTCGGCCCCGAGCACCTCAGGGTCGTGGGTGGACCCGACCACGAGCTCCCACCCACCGTCGGGCCGGCGGGACAGCTGCCGGACGGTGGCCCCGGTGCGCACGGTCGCGCCCGAGGCGCCTGCGAGCACCTCCGGGAGACGCCCGACCCCTCCTCGCAGTCCGGCGAACACCGGCACGGCGGTGGCCGGGTCCAGGGGTGGGGTGGCCGCGGAGGCGGCCCGGCTCAGCGAGCGGCCGTGCCCGAGCAGCGCGACCAGCTGGGGTACGGCGGCCCGGGCGGAGATCTCGCGGGCGTGCCCGGCGTACACCCCTCCGAGGAGTGGTTCCACCAGCCGGTCGACGATCTCCTTGCCCAGGCGCTCCTGGACCAGGTCCCCGACGCTGATGTCGTCCTCACCGAGCTCGGTGGCCGGCAGCACGTCGTCCAGGGCGGCGCGGGCCAGTCCCCGGGCGGAGATGATGCCCTCCAGTCCACGGAGGTGGAGCGGGACGCCCATCATGGTGCGCGGCATCGGGACCATCCGGCCCCGGTTCCAGAGGTTGGCCGAGCTGGTGGCCGGGTGCACCAGGTCGTCCTGCAGCCCGAGCTCGACGGCCAGGTCGACGGCCTCGGGCCGACGGTTGAGCATCGCTTCGGCGCCCACGTCGACCACGACGCCACCGACCTCGGCGGTGCGCAGGCTGCCACCGAGACGACCCGCGGCCTCGAGCACGAGGACCTCGGCGCCCGGGAAGTCCTGAGCGACCCGGTGCGCGGCGGCGAGCCCCGACACACCGCCGCCGACGACGGCGACGCGTAGGGCTGCTGGCTGCTCGGACACCGGGAAAGCGTGGCACAACGGCACTCGCGGCCGGACGGGGGAACCGATCCGAAGACAACGGCGTCACAGACCCATGAAGAAGAAGCTGCGGTTCCTCCTCGTGGTCCCCGTCCTGTTCCTCGTCGGTGTGCTCGCCATCGCCGCCTTCCAGCGCCACGGCTCTCCCCCGGCCTCCGACTCCGCAGGCAGCAGCACCTCGAGTGACATCGGATCCCTCCAGGAGGTGGACCCCGGGCAACCACAGAAGGTCGCTCGGGCGGGAGGCGCCGACACGGTCGGCACCCCGGCGGTGGCCACGGCACCGATGACGCGCGCGGTGATCTCCACCGGACAGGTCACCCTGCACCCGGAGTCGATCACGCGCGCCCGCGCCGAGGTGATGCGGTTGGTGGCCTCCTGGGGAGGCACGGTCGCGGACGAGCAGAGCAGCAGTGACGACCGTGGACGGATCGTGGACTCCACGCTCACCCTCCGGGTCCCCACCTCGAGGTTCGCCGAGGCGCTGACGGCGTTCGGCGGACTGGGCAAGGTGGAGCAGCAGAGCCGCAAGTCCGAGGACGTCACCACGCAGGTGCTCGACAACGGTGCACGCGTCCGGGCCGCCGAGCGAAGCATCCGCCAGATCGAGAACCTGCTCGAGCGGGCGGAGAAGCTCAGCGACATCATCACCATCGAGTCGGACCTCGCCCGGCGTCAGGCCGACCTCGACTCCCTGAAGTCGCAGCAGGCCTACCTCGACGACCAGACGTCGATGAGCACGATCAACGTGTACCTCAGCAAGGTCAGCCGGGTCGGCCCGGCAGAGAAGGGGGCCCGCGGGTTCCTGGCCGGGCTGGAGGGTGGCTGGACCGCCCTGAAGGGCGCCACGGTCCTCCTGCTGACCGTGCTGGGCGCACTGCTTCCCTTCGCGCTGCTGCTCCTCGTGGTCGGCGTACCCCTCTGGCTGGTCGTACGCCGCAGGCTCGCCTCCG
>JBKJON010000391.1:0-10298 GCA_046595715.1 Marmoricola sp. | reverse complement strand
AGGTGACGACGTTCTTCTCCACGAACCGACGGGTCTTGGGCTTGCCTACGTCGTGCATCAGCGCTGCGAAGCGGGAGATGAAGTCGGGGCCGCCCCCGGTGAGATCGACCAGCCGGTCCTCGAGGCCGATCGACTGCTCGAGCACGGTCAGGGTGTGCTCGTAGACGTCCTTGTGCCGGTGGTGCTCGTCGCGCTCCAGCGCCAGCGCCGGAAGCTCAGGCAGGACGTGCTGGGCGAGGCCGGTCTCCACGAGCAGCCGCAGACCGGCGACGGGGTCGGGCGAGAGGACCAGCTTGACCAGCTCGTCGCGGACCCGCTCGGCGGAGACGATCGTGATCCGCTCCGCCATGTCGGTCATCGCCGCCACGACCTCGGGAGCGACCGTGAACCCCAGCTGCGCCGCGAAGCGCGCGGCACGCATCATCCGCAGCGGGTCGTCGGAGAACGAGTCCTCGGGCGTGCCGGGAGTGCGCAGCATCCGGTGGGCGAGGTCGAGGATCCCGCCGAACGGGTCCTCCAGCTGCTGCTCGGGCAGGGAGAGAGCCATCGAGTTCACCGTGAAGTCACGACGAGCGAGGTCGCCGACCAGCGAGTCGCCGTAGGACACCTCGGGCTTGCGGCTCTGGGCGTCGTAGGCCTCCGAACGGAACGTCGTGATCTCCACCTGCCAGTCACCGCGGCGGCACCCGATCGTGCCGAAGGCCCGGCCGATGTCCCAGGTCGCCTCCGCCCAGCCCTTGATCAGCTTCTCGGTGACCTCCGGACGTGCCGAGGTGGTGAAGTCGAGGTCGTTCTGGAGCCGGCCCAACATGGCGTCGCGGACGGGTCCACCGACCAGTGCGATCTGCTCGCCGGCCTCCGAGAACCGCCGGCCGAGCTCCTCGGTGACGGGAGCGATCCGCGCCAGCTCCGCGACCACCCGCGCTTGTACGTCAATGATCAGCAAGGGCTCCTCGGACACGGGAGACCACTCTAATCGTGGAGGGCCACCGCTTCGACGCCGCGCCCGCACCAGCGGGTCACCACACCTCGGTGGCCGACCGTCCGCCGCGCCGTCGGTGATGGACGAGCGCGCTCGGTAACCTTCCGAGGTGAGCCCCGCCCGCTGGACGACCCGCGCGCTGGGGACCCTTCTCCTCGTCGCGGGCCTCACGGGCGGACCCCTGCTGGCCGGCACGGCGGCTGCCTCCGGTCAGACGCGCGTGCACAGCGCCCCCCACAGCGCCCCCCGGGCCGCCGACGAGACGGAGAAGACCCCACTCTCGGTCGACCTGACCTCGATGACCCCGTCGGTGATCCCGCGCAAAGGCGTCATCACGCTCACCGGCAACGTGCGCAACGACTCCGAGGAGGCCTGGACCGACGTCAACGTCGCGCCCTTCGTCTCCGGCACCCCGATGACCGCCCGCGACGAGCTGGCTGTGGCTGCGGCGACCTCGGCGAGTGAGGCCGTGGGTGACCGGCTGACCGACTCTGGGACGTACGCCGCCCTGGGGGACCTCGCGCCCGGTGTCACCTTGCCGTTCAGCCTCCGGGTACCCGTGACCTCGCTCAGGATCACCGGTGACCCCGGCGTGTACTGGATCGGGGTGCACGCCCTCGGCACCAACACCGACGGTCGTGACCTGGTGGCCGACGGCCGGGCGCGGACCTTCATCCCGCTGGTGACCCCGAAGGTGGCACGGGAACGCAGCGTCCCGGTCTCCGTCGTGCTCCCCATGCGCGAGCGCGCCCGACGCGCCGCCGACGGCAGCCTGAACGGACCCACCCGGTGGGCCATCCTCACCAGGACCGATGGACGTCTCACCCGCCTCGTGGACTTCGGGACCTCGGCCGGAAGCGCTCCCGTCTCGTGGCTGGTCGACCCCGCCGTCCTCGACGCCCTCGACGACTTCAGCCGCGGCAATCCCCCGGTCTCCCTGGCCGCGGCGGCGCCGGCCGACGGGGGTGACGACCCCGGGGACCAGCCCAGCGGGGCAGCCTCACCCAGCCCGAGCCCCTCGCCTGAGTCCGGCACCCCGGACGAGGAGGAGCGCCAGCGCGCCAGGAGCGTCCTGGACGCCTTCCTGGCCACCGCGAGGACGCACCCGCTGTTCACCCTGGGCTACTCCGACCCGGACGTCGTCTCCCTCGCCCGCCACCAGGCCAGCCTGATCAAGCGCGCCTATGCCCTCGCCGCGCGGCAGATGCAGGCCCGGGGTCTCAGCGGGCCGGCCATCGTGTCGCCGCGCAACGGCTACTTCGACCCCACGCTGCTCGGCGAGGTCCCCCGCGAGTCGACCCTGCTGCTCAGCGACGCCGGCCGCCTCACCAACCCGACGCTGGCGCGTCTCCCGTCGGGGCAGGAGCTGGTGATGAGCGATGCGCGGACCGGCGCGGGTGGTCCCGCTCCGGCCGCGCCCCGTGACCCCCTCGCCCTGCGTCAGCGCATCCTGTCCGAGGCCGCGCTCGAGGCCTCCAAGGGGGACGAGTCCCCACGACCAGTCGTGGTGAACATCCCGGGTGGCTGGGACCCGGGAGTGAACTGGCGCCAGGCGGACTTCTTCGGTGGCCTGCAGGTGCCCTGGGTCCGGCTGACCGGTCTGCCCCAGGATGCGACCACGACCTTCGACGGGCAGCTCACCTACGGCCCGGCCCAGGTCGCCCTCGAGATCCCTGCGCGCAACGTCGCGGCCACCCGCACCCTGGTCCGGACCAGCGACGTCCTGGGACACCTGCTGACCGACAAGACCGAGGCGATCGACCGGCTCGTCGGAGCGGCCCTGCAGGCGTCGGCGTACAGCGCCCGGGCCAAGCTCAACCTCGCCGCCGCGCAGGTCCTCGCCCTCGAAGCGACCATGCGTGGACAGCTGGACAAGGTGCAGGTCACCGGGACCGACTTCGTCACGCTCTCGGGCGGCTCCGGGTCGTTGACGGTGACCCTGGTCAACGGCCTCGACCAGCCCATCACCGTCGGGCTCGAAGCCCGGGCCGATCCCGACGTGAAGGTCGAGACCCCCGATCCGGTCGACATGCAGGCCGGTCAGCGCACCACCCTGCGGCTCCAGGTCAGCAGCGGTGTGGGAGTGCACGACGTGACGATCTATCCCATGACCACCGAGGGCGAGGTGGCGGGCACTCCGCTGACCTTCAGCCTCCGCACCAGCCAGGTCGGGCGGCTGATCTGGTACATCATCATCGCCGGCGGTGCTCTTCTCGCCGTGATGATCGCGCGCCGGATCCTGCTCCGGATCCGGAGCCACCGCTGGCGCCAGGAGGGGAGCGAGTGAGCGAGACCCCAGGCCGGACCACCGACGACTCCCCGGGTGCTGCCTCCCGCTCCCTGCTGTCCTCCAGCGCCGTGATGGCGGCCGGGACGATCGTGTCCCGGATGAGCGGCTTCGTGCGCGGCATCCTGCTGGCCGCAGCGCTGGGAGTCGGCCTGCACGCCGACGTGTTCAACATCGCCAACACGGTGCCGAACATGCTCTACATCCTGTTGGCCGGTGGTGTCGTGAACGCCGTGCTCGTGCCGCAGCTGGTGCGGGCGATGAGGAACGACGCCGACGGGGGCGAGGCCTACACCAACCGCGTCATCACGCTGGCGATCCTCTTCCTCGGCCTCGTGACCGTGGGGCTGGTCGTCGCGGCGCCATGGCTGATGAGGCTGTTCCTCGACCCGCACTACTTCGATCCCGCCCGTTCGGACCAGCTGGAGTCGGTCATCGACTTCGCCCGCTACTGCCTGCCGCAGGTCTTCTTCTACGGGATGTTCGTGCTGGTCGGCCAGGTGCTCAACGCGCGCGGGCGATTCGGCCCGATGATGTGGGCCCCGATCGCCAACAACGTCGTCGCTGTCCTGGTGCTGACCACCTACCTGCTCACCCTGGGGCCGGCCCGGGGTGCGGAGAAGGCCGGTGGCTTCAGCGCCGGTGCGGAGGCCCTTCTCGGCCTGGGCTCGACCCTGGGCATCGTGGTCCAGCTGCTGGTGCTGCTCCCCTACCTGAAGGCGGCCGGCGTCTCCTACCGGCCGCGGTTCGACTTCCGCGGCACCGGCCTAGGCCACACCCTGCGGCTCGGGGTCTGGACCGTGCTGTTCGTCGTCGTGAACCAGATCGCCTACACCGTCGTCGTACGCCTCGCGAGCAGTGGCACGGTGGGTTCTGGGGCAGGGGGACCGGACGGACCCGAGGGCACCGGCTACACCGTCTACTCCAACTCGTTCCTGCTCACCATGGTCCCGCACTCGATCATCACCGTGTCGCTGGCGACGGCGATGCTGCCGCTCCTCTCCTCCTACGCCGCCGAGGGGCAGCTCTCGCACATCGGGAGTGCCGTCTCCTCGACACTCCGCTCCGCCTGGGCGCTGGTGATCCCGGTGGCGGCGCTGCTCGCGGTGATGTCGCTGGACGTCGCCAACGTGATCTGGGGCTACGGCAGCGCGGCGGCCGACTTCGCGAACTTCGCACCGTCGTTGGCCCTGTTCGGGATCGGCCTGGTGCTGTTCACGGCCCACTACCTGATGCTGCGCGGGTTCTACGCGCTCGAGCAGACCCGCCTGGTGTTCTTCATCCAGTGCGGCATCGCGGTCACCAACATCGCCGCGGCCGTGCTGCTGACGCGGAGCTCGACGCCCGCAGAGACCGCTCCCCGGCTGGTGATCGCCTACGCCTGCTCCTACGCGGTGGGGGCGTTGACCTCCTACGTGGTGCTCTCGCGCACGGTCGGTGGACTCGGTGGCCGCCGGTTGGTGCGGTTCCTGGCGCGGCTCTCCATCGCGATCAGCCTCAGCACGGCCGCCGCCTGGGGCCTGCGGCAGGGAATGGCAGAAGTCCTCCCCGGCGACGGGAAGCTGCACGCGATCATCGACCTCGCTGTCGTCGGCACCCTCTTCCTCGGCCTCTACCTCGGGCTGGCGAAGCTGCTGCGGATCTCCGAGGTCACCGACGTGATGAGACTGCTGACCCGTCGCCTCGGACGCAGCAGGTGACTCCGGCTCGGCCGGCGGACCGGGTTCGCAGCGGCCCTACGATGGGCCGGGGGGTCGAGTCCTGCGCCCAGTAGGACACGTGAGGAACGAGACCTGAGAAACGGGGAGGTGGCTGTGGGGACCGGATCGATCGGACCCGGCACCGTGCTCGCCGGCCGCTACCGCCTCGACGACCTGCTCGCCGAGAGCGGGGGGGCCCGTTTCTGGCGCGCCACCGACACGGTCCTCGCACGCAGCGTGGCGATCCACGCCGTACCCAGCGAGGATCCCCGTGCCTGCGACCTGCTCGACGCGGCGCGGATCTCGGCCACGGTCATCGACCCCCACCTGCTGCGCGTCCTGGACTGCGACGACGAGGACGGCATCAGCTGGGTGGTCAACGAGTGGGGCGACGGGATCTCGCTGGACCTGATGCTCCAGCAGGGGACGCTCCCGCCCTCACGGGCCGCGTGGCTGACACGGGAGGTCGCCGAGGCGATCGCCGCCGGGCACGCCCAAGGGGTCGCGCACGGGCGCCTCAACCCCGAGGCGGTGCTGGTCACCCACGCGGGGGCGGTCAAGCTCATCGGGTACGTCGTCGACGCCAGCCTCCAGCACCCCCGGCCCCCGGACGCGCTGTACGGCGATCTCGACGATCGTGAGGCCGACGTCATCAACGTCGCCGGCATCCTCTACGCCGCGCTGACCGGAAGGTGGCCCGGGGTCGCACCCTCCGCCGTCCCCCCGGCGCCGCGGGAGGCCCGCCGACCCCTGCGCCCGCGCCAGGTCCGGGCCGGTGTTCCTCGCACCCTCGACGCCATCTGCGACCGGGTCCTCCACAAGGAGGCCTCCCAGCACGCGATGCCCATCGAGACGGCGCACGAGATTGCCGCGGCGCTGGCCGACTACGTCGGGGACCCGAGCCTGACAGCTCCGATCGACGCCGCAGCGATGCACGCCGAGCCCACCGTCTCCCTTCCCCGCGACGCCCTGCCGCCGGCCCTGCCCGACCTGTCGGCGGGCGCTCCGACCCTGGACGGACCAACCGCGGGCGAACCGACCCTGGACGGACCGGCCGCGGGCCGCGAGCCCGATGCGGTGAGCGACGACCCCGAGGCCACCCGGATCGGCGCGCCTCCGCTGGCTCCAGAGCTCCGGGTCGAGGACGACCCCGAGGCCACCCAGGGCTTCCGAATGCCTCCCGAGGGACCGGCCTCGCTCTCGCCGCTCCACCGGCCGACGGATCGCACCTCGTCACCGGCGCCCTTCCCCGACCTCCCCGAGCGACCCCTCTTCGCCGACACCGAGCGGCGGGTTCCGGCAGCGGCCCGCGCCGCGGAGGCGGTAGCCCGTGAGGCGGCCCGCACCGGCGAGCAGCCGTCCTCGCGGTCCGAGGACCGGGCCCGCGCCGGAACCAGCCCCGGGAGCGCAGGGCCACGCTCGGGCTCGCGCAGCGACGCCACGGATTCCAGTCCCGGAAGCGGCGCCCTGGGCTTCTGGCCCTTCGAGGACGAGTCGGAGGAGGCCGCCGAGGTGCACACCGGCAGGGAGGGCCGCGGCTGGCTACGGATGGCGGTCGCGATCGGCGTGCTCCTCGTGCTCGTCATCGCGATGGCCGTCGCCTTCAACCGCGGCCGTCAGGACGGTGGCACCCCGCAACCCGGCTCCGGCCCCTCTGACCAGTCCTCGAGCGCCACCGAGGCGGCCGGGACACCGGTCAAGCTGGCCGACGTCCGGGACTTCGACCCGCTCGCGGAACCTCCGGAGGAGAACCCCGAGACCGCGCCGAACGCCATCGACGGGGACCCGGCCACCTCGTGGAAGACGGTCACCTACCGCGGCAACGCCGCGCTGGGCGGCCTGAAGGCCGGCGTCGGCCTGATGGTCGACCTCGGCAAGGACGTCAAGGCCACGTCCGTCTCGGTCCGGTTCAAGGGCCAGCCCACCTCCTTCGAGGTGTACGCCGCCCCAGCCGGCGTCACCGAGTTCCCCGACGGTCTCGACCAGCTCGACAAGGTCGCCGCCAAGGCCAACGCCCCCGAGAAGGTCACGGTGACCCTGGATCCCACGCCCACGACCCGCTACGTGCTGGTCTGGCTGACCAAGCTCCCCCAGGTCTCGGGCGGCTTCCGGGGTGAGATCACCGACATCACCGTCAGCTCGTGACGTCCGACGTCGGGGACGACCTCGACGAGGGCCGACGTCGTGACGTCGCCCTGCTCGAGGCCCACGTCGACGGCGACACGACGGCGTTCGGTGAGCTGTTCGGCCGGCACCGCGACCGGCTCTGGGCGGTGGCCCTGCGCACGACCGGCAACCCCGAGGACGCGGCCGACGCGCTCCAGGACGCCATGATCTCGGCCTTTCGCCGGGCCGGTTCCTTCCGGGGCGACGCGGCGGTGACCACCTGGCTGCACCGCATCGTTGTCAACGCCTGCCTCGACCGGCTCCGGCGGGCCAAGGTGCGCGCGGCCGACCCCCTTCCCGACGACCTCGAGGAGCAGGCCGCCAGGGGCAAGGTGACCGCGGAAGGCGACCTGGACGGGCACCCCGAGGCCCGTGCCCTGGCCGGTGACCTCCGCCGTCGCGTGCTCGCAGCCCTCGACGAGCTCCCGCCCGACCAGAAGGCGGCGCTGGTGCTGGTCGACATGGAGGGCTACCCCGTCCTGGAGGCCGGCGCGATCCTCGACGTACCCGTGGGGACGATCAAGAGTCGCTGTGCCCGCGGCCGGGCGCGGCTCGCCGTGCTGCTGGCCGAGCTGGACCCTCGCTCGGAGGACCTGGGGCTGCCCGAAACGGCCGGCGGTGGAACCTCGGCTCCTCCTGGTGCGTCGCACTCGGGAGACCCACCCGTCCGTGCCCCCGACAACACGCACGCGCGCGGCGACGGCGAAGGACCAGACCGGCACGAGAACCCACACGAGGAGGTGAGCGGACGTGAGTGACCAGACCCGACCTGGGAACCAGCCTGAGCCGGAGGCCGAGCGCGACACCCACATCCGCGCCCTGCTCGCCGAGCTGGGATCCGGCCCCACCGGGCAGACGATGCCGCCCGAGGTCGCCGCACGGCTCGAGGACACCCTCGCCCGGCTGGTGGCCGAGCGCAGCCCGGAGGACGCCGGTGAGACCGACCAGCCGGTGGTGGACACCGTCGTGCCCCTGCGTCGTCGCTGGCTCGCCCGCACCGCTGCTGCCGCGGCCGCCGTCATCGTGGTGGGCCTCGGGGGCATAACCGCAGCCAACCTCGGGGTCTTCGGCGGTGGCTCGTCCTCGGACACCGCGTCCTCCTCCGACGCCGGGGGCAGCACCGCGGACCAGCCCGAGGCACAGTCGAGGCCTGAGTCAGCCCTCGAGCCGACCCCTGCCCAGCCCCGGAAGCTGGCAGCAGGTGGGGACGCCGCGGAGGACCGCGCCCTGGAGGCAGCCACGCTTCCCGCGGTCAGCAGCGCGGCGTTCTCAACGGACGTGACGAACCTGCTGCGGCGGTCGGCGGTGGCAGCGACGCCCGAGCTGCGGCAGCGGGGCTCCACGGGCCAGGCGCCCGTCGACGGCCTCACGACCACGGCCTGCCCCGGCCCGGTGATCACCGACGGCGCGGTCCCGACCCCGGTGCGCTACGACGGCCGGCCTGCTGTGCTCGTCGTACACCCCGAGCAGGACGGGACCCGCCTCGTGGAGGCCTGGAGCTGTGCGGGCGACCTCCGGCTGAGGACAGCCACGCTGGGCCGGTGAGGGCCCCGTCGCTGCGAGGGGTCGCTGCGGGGGGGGTCGGCGCGGGGGCCGGTGTGCGGTGCGTGCGAGGACGCTGGTGGACGCGGCCCGTGGTCAGCGTGCGCCGGCCTGCGGAACACTGGGGCCATGAGCGCCTCCCACCGCACCCGGTCCGTGTCCTGCGAGGTCGAGATGGATGTCCGTGAAACCGCCGAGCTGGTCTGGTCGGTGGCGGTCGCACGGGGACCCGAGCTGGCCTCGGAGTACCTCTCGATCACCGTCGACGGGCGACCGGTCGAGGTCGAGGAGCTCAGCGTGGCCGACGGAGGCCGGCTGCACGTGTGCAGCGCCCCTCCCGGACGCCTCGCCCTGGCCTACTCCGCCGAGGTCTCGGGGCTGGCCGACCCGGCGACCGTGGACCCGGTCGACGACATCGTCTACCGGCGACCGAGCCGCTACGCGGAGTCCGACGAGCTCGGCCCGACGGCCTGGGCCGAGTTCGCGAGCCTCGAGGGCAAGGAGCTCCTGGATGCCGTGAGCTCCTGGGTCGGCACGCAGCTGTACTACGTCAGCGGCTCCAGCCGGCCCACGGACGGCGCCACCCAGACCCTCCTGCTGCGGCAGGGTGTGTGCCGTGACTTCGCCCACCTGGTGATCGCGATGCTGCGGGCACGCAACGTCCCGGCGCGCCTCGTCGCGGTCTACGCGCCCGGGCTGTCCCCGATGGACTTCCACGCCGTCGTCGAGGCGGCCATCGACGGCACCTGGCACGCGGTCGACGCCACGACGCTCGCCCCGCGCGAGACGCTGGTCCGGATCTCCACCGGGCGCGACGCCTCGGACACCGCCTTCCTCACGGTCCAGTCCGGCCGGGCCGACCTCGTCACGATGAACGTGACCGCCACCGCACTGCCCGGCCTGCCCATGGACGACCTCACGAGCCTCGTCGCCCTCACCTGACCCAGCGGATGAGTCGTGGCCCGGCGCGGAATGTGCCGTGCCTAGGATCTGTTGAGCAGGCGTACCCGAACAGCACCCTCAACCAGCACCAGCAGGAGTTGCAGTGACCGACCAGACCAGTTCACCCCCCGCCGAGATCCGCGACCTGATCATCGTGGGCTCCGGACCGGCCGGCTACACGGCTGCGGTGTACGCCGCCCGCGCCAGCCTCCAGCCGCTGGTGTTCGAAGGCTCGGTCACCGCGGGTGGTGCCCTGATGAACACGACCGAGGTGGAGAACTTCCCGGGCTTCCGTGACGGCATCCAGGGCCCGGCGCTGATGGACGAGATGCGTGCCCAGGCCGAGCGTTTCGGTGCCGAGATCGTCTCCGACGACGTGATCGAGCTCGACCTCACCGGCGAGACGAAGATCGTCACCACTGCGGAGGGCACCTTCAGGTCCCGCGCGGTGATCCTCGCGACCGGCTCCGGGTACCGCAAGCTCGGGCTGCCCGACGAGGACCGTCTCTCGGGCCACGGCGTCAGCTGGTGTGCCACCTGTGACGGGTTCTTCTTCCGGGAGCAGCACATCGCCGTCGTCGGCGGTGGCGACTCCGCCATCGAGGAGGCCACGTTCCTGACCCGGTTCGGCTCCAAGGTCTCCCTCATCGTGCGCCGCGACGAGCTGCGTGCCTCCAAG
>JBKJON010000371.1:0-6559 GCA_046595715.1 Marmoricola sp. | reverse complement strand
ACGCCGGGTTCCTCGCCTCGGGCCTGCGGCTGCCGTCGGCGACGCGCGAGGGACGGCGCCACGGGGCCCGGATCCGCGAGATCGCGGAGTTCCTCGAGCTCGGCACCAAGCTCGACGTCCCGGTCGGGGTGCTGTCGTACGGCGACCAGAAGCGGGTCGAGGTGGCGCGGGCCCTGTGCACCGAGCCGCGGCTGCTGCTCCTCGACGAGCCCGTGGCCGGCATGAACTCCGAGGAGACCGAGCGGATGGCCCGAGCCGTGCTCGAGATCCGCGACGCCCTCGGCATCTCCATCGTGCTGGTCGAGCACGACATGGGCATGGTGATGAGCATCGCGGACCGGGTGACCGTCCTCGACTTCGGCCGCCTCATCGCCGACGGCACCCCGGAGGAGACCCAGGCAGACCCAGAGGTGATCCGCGCCTACCTCGGTTCCGGGGACGACGACGAGGATCCCGTCGAAGACGCGAATGCCGGCCCGGACCAGAACCACGAGGAGAGCTCGTCATGACCCAGTTCCTGTCGCTCCTACTGAACGGGCTCTCGCTCGGTGCGGTCTACGCACTCATCGCGCTCGGCTTCGTCATCATCTTCAAGGCCAGCGAGGTCCCCAGCTTCATGCAGGGCTCACTGCTGCTTCTCGGCGCCTACCTGATTGCCCGGCTTCACGACACGCTCGGCTTCTGGGGAGCCCTCGTGGTCGGTATCGGTGGCGCCGCGATCGCTGCGATGCTCGTCGAGCGGCTGCTCATCAACCGACTACGAGGCGCGCCCGTCATCAGTCTCGCGATCCTCACGATCGGCGTCGACCTGATCATCGTCACCGAGCTGACCCGGCGGATCGGCTCCGACATCCTCAACCTCGGTCACCCCTGGGGAGGCGGTGTCATCAGGCTGGGCAGCGTCGGCATCACCGAGAACCGGGCCCTCGCCATAGTCGTGGCCGCCGTGATCATCTCGGCCTTCTTCGTGACCTTCAAGTACTCGAACTGGGGCATCTCCATGCGTGCAGCGGCCGAGGACGGCGAAGCGGCGGCGCTGATGGGCATCCGGATGGGCCGGGTCACCATGTTCGCCTGGATGCTCGCGGGGATGCTCGCGGCGGTCGCCGGCCTCTTCGCCGTCGGCGCACCGACACCGGGCGTGACACCCGCGGTCGCCCTGGTCGCCCTGAGCGCCCTGCCTGCGGCGATCCTCGGAGGGCTCGACTCGACGGGCGGGGCTCTGGTGGGCGGTGTGCTGATCGGCCTCGCCGAGGCCATGGCTGCCGGCTACCAGGACCAGATCGCCTTCCTCGGGCGCGGGTTCGGCGACGTGGTTCCCTATGTCGTCATGGTCGCAGTGCTGCTGGTGAGACCGTCCGGACTGTTCGGCACCCGGGAGATGACTCGTGTCTGAGACCACCACCCTCGCCGAGCGGGGAGCTCCCGACGCCGCACCCGCACCCGTCCCGCGGACGCGTGGCCCCCTGATCAAGTGGGGGCTGCTGCTCGCCGGGCTCGTGCTGCTGCTCGTGCTGCCGATCTACGTGCAGGAATTCTGGTTGCGGACCGGCTTCGCGGTCTTCGGCGCGATCATCGGGGCGCTCGGGCTCAACCTCCTGGTCGGCACCACCGGCCAGCTCTCCCTCGCGCACGCCTTCTTCCTCGCGGTCGGGGCGGTGACCTACACGTTCGTGGCGGGCGCCCCGGGCGGCACCGCCAACGCCTACAGCGGGTTGGAGTGGCCGCCGATCGTGGGCATGGTCCTGGGTGTGGTCGCCGCCGGGATCGCGGGGCTCGCCTTCAGCCCTATCGCCGCCCGGTTGAACGGGATCTACCTTGGCATCGCCTCGCTCGGCCTGGTCTTCATCGGCGAGCACGTGCTCAACACCTGGACCAGTGTGACCGGCGGCTTCAACGGCCGGTTGGTTCCCGACTTCACCCTCTTCGGCTTCAGCTTCGGCGGGAGCGACTCGCCGTCCTTCGAGGTCCTCGGGGTGCCCTTCGGACAGGCCGAGCGGCTCTGGTACCTCGGACTGGCGCTGTGCATCGGCGCCGCCTGGTTCGCCTCGAACCTCGTGCGCTCACGACCGGGTCGCGCGCTGCAGACCCTGCGCGACAGCGAGGTCGCGGCGTCGGTGATGGGGGTCAACGTCCCCGACTACAAGGCCAAGGCGTTCATGCTCTCGTCCATGTACGCCGGCCTGGCGGGTGTGCTCTACGCGCTGTCGATCGGCTCGGTCGCCCCGGACTCGTTCGGCCTCACCCTCTCGGTGCAGTTCCTCGCGATGATCGTGCTGGGCGGCCTGGGGTCGGTGACGGGGTCGATCCTGGGCGCGATCTTCGTCAGCTCGCTCCCCCTGGTCTTCCAGCAGTACGCCGGCGTGCTGCCGTTCATCGTGGATCCCGGGGAGTCCGGGATCGTGGCGAGCCAGGCCGCCGCCTTCCTGTACGGCGGAGCCATCGTCCTCGTCGTCCTCTTCGAGCCCGGCGGACTCGCCGGCCTCGCGCGCCGATTCAGGCGCCACGACCGTGCACCGGCTGCTGCGTCCGCAGCAGGCTCAGGTGCCGAGCAGGACCGGATCACCACGACTGAGGGTGCCGATCCGTCAACCGAAGGAGACAAGGAATGAAGAAGCACACGAAGCGAGGTGCAGTCGCGCTCGTCTCGGTCGCCCTGGTGCTGACAGGGTCGGCCTGCGGCAGCAAGGGATCGAGCGCGAAGGAGTCCACCCAGGACGGGGTCAAGACCTCCCGCGGGGTCGACGGCACGACCATCACCCTGGGCGCGCTGACTGACCTGACCGGCGTCTTCGCGGCACTCGGCAAGGACATCACCAACGCCCAGTCGCTCTACTGGAAGAACCAGAACGCAGGCGACAAGGTCTGTGGCAAGTTCACCGTGAAAGAGACCGTGAAGGACCACGGGTACGACACGCAGCGCGGCATCCAGCTCTACAGCTCGATCCACAACAACGTGCTGGCGATCGAGCAGACGATCGGCTCGCCGATCAACACCGGCCTGCTGCCGCAGTTCGACAAGGACAAGATGGTCAACATCCCCGCCGCTTGGGCGCAGTCCCTCACCGAGAGCCCCGAGATCGCGCTCGTCGGTGCGACCTACGAGGTGGAGATGATCAACGTCCTCGACTACCTGCTCTCGAAGGGCCAGATCAAGGAGGGCGACAAGATCGGTCACATCTACTTCGAGGGTGAGTACGGCGCGGGTGGCCTGAACGGCTCGAAGTACTTCGCCAAGCAGCACGGCATGACAGTCGTCGAGCGTCAGATCCAGTCGAGCGACGCGGACATGACCGCACAGGTCTCCAAGCTGAAGGCCGAGGGGGTCAAGGCGATCGCGCTCACCGTGGCGCCGGGCCAGACCGCGTCCGTCGCTGTTGTCGCCGCCGCCCAGGGCCTGGACGTCCCGATCGTGGGCAACAACCCGGTCTTCGCCCCGGCGCTCCTCAAGGGCCCCGCGGGCCCGGCCCTGAAGAAGAACCTGTACGTCGCCTCTCCCGTGGCGCCGTTCGACAAGCTGCCGGACCTGCTCAAGTCCTACCAGGCCGCCTACCCCGGTGACCCGACGCTGGGTGTCGTCTTCGGCACCTCCGCAGCGGACGTGATGCGCCAGATCTTGGACAAGGCGTGCGAGAACAAGGACCTGACCCCGGAAGGCGTCTCGAAGGCCAAGGACGAGCTGGGCACCGTGGACACGGGCGGACTTGCGGTCCCGCTGACCTTCAAGACCGGACAGTCCCCCAGCGACGCGAGCTACATCTTCCGCGCCGCGGACGTGCCCGGTGGTGCGAAGTCCGTCTCCGACAAGTTCGTCGGTGACGACGTCGCTGGGTTCATGAGCGGTAACTGACCCTCAGCACCAGGACGAAGGCCCGGACCGTCTCGGTCCGGGCCTTCGTGCGTCCTGACGAGGAACGCCCGCCGGGGTGCATTCGCTCGCCTTGAGCACAAGGGGGTTTGGGCGCGCAGCGCCTGTCGCCGCCGCCAGTCGGATCCCCGCTCTTTCCGCGGGGCAGCGCGCTGCCTGGTCTCGCTCGTTGTGACAGATCCACCGATCGGGCGTGCATGAGACATGGCGGATGGCCGGTCAGGCAAGCAACTCATCGGTGGCTGCGTCAGGCCGTCCGCCGAAGAACTTCACAACACATCGCCGAAGAGTCGTTCAGCTGGTGCTGCTCGCGCGAACAGTGTCATCGAGGAGCGCAGCTTCTTCGCGTCAACGGAGCCGAACACCTGCTCGGCCGAGGCGCCCTCGATGGCGAGGACTGCCTCGCAGGACTGCCGGAACCGGGGTCCGAGAACCGGATGGCTCAGGTAGTCGCGGGCTTCCTCGAGCCCGGAGATGGCGTAGTGGCGGGCGATGGCGCTGCGGCCGAGGCCCTGGACCTGCGGGAAGACGAACCACATCCAGTGGCTCGTCTTTCGCCCCGCGCGGATCTCGGCGAGTGCCTGCGCGAAGATCCCACGGTCATTCTGCACCAGCACGAAGCGTTGAACATTCGGTCCGGTCACGACGATTCCTCTGTCGTCGCGGCGTCAAGCGCCTCACTCAGGCTCGCTCTTCGGGACAACAGCTCTGCGCCGCGTTCGTAGTCCGCGTCGCGCTGGTGGGTGAGTACGCCGACGAGCTCGCCGGCGGTGTCGGCATACCAGACGGTGAAGGCACCCTCTGGGTGTTCGACGACCCTGGCCTCCTCGAAGCCGTCTCCCCAGGCGGAGTACTTCAACGTGTGTTCACCGATCTCGCTCCAGAACCCGGGCAGGTCCGACCACTGGCCCGATGTCCCGGTGCCTCCCGGACCTTGGGCTGCGGCGTTGTTGCCGGCCAGCTGACCCATCGTGATCGCATCACCCCAGTGCTCCACGCTCAGGACTCGGCCGAGCACGGCGTGTTGTGCGCGGGCCACGTCACCCGCGGCCCATAGCTGTGGGTTGCTGGTCCGCAGCTCCACGTCGACGACGAGGTGACCGTCATCGATCAGCAGCCCGGACTCGCTGAGGAAGGCTTGTGACTGGGTCACTCCCACCGCGGCCAGGACCAGGTCTGCCTCGATGAAGGAGCCGCCTTCAAGACGCACCGTCGCGGGCCGCTCGACGCCCTCGACCTCGACCCCCGCACGCAGCTCCACCCCAGCTGCTTCAAGCCACTCGGCGATCCGAGCCCCGACCCAGCCGCCGAGCCGTGCTGCCTGAGGTGCCGGCTCCGGTGTGACTAGGGTCGTCCGCAGACCGCGGCCGGCAAGCGAGGCCGCCGCCTCGCAGCCGATGAAGCCCGAACCTACGACGACCACGGAGCGTGAGACCTCTACCGCGTCGAGGAGCCGCCGGGCGTGCTCGAGGCTGCGCAGGGTGAAGACCCGCGCACCCGGATCAGTCCCAGGTAGTGCGATCGGCTGGGACCCGGTGGCCAGTATCAGCCGTTCGTAGGCGAGCTCTTGACCCTCAGAGGTGCGCGCCCGTCGCCGGTCGGTGTCCAGTATGTCGACGCGCGTGCCTAGCCGAAGGTCGATCTGCACCCAGACCGAGTCATCCTCGAGGATCGGGGAGCCCTCGACCGGCACCTCGCCCGCGAGCACGGCCTTGGACAGCGGCGGCCGCTCGTACGGCTCGTCCAGGTCGGTCGAGACCAGACACACCGGGCCCGGGCCACCGGCTTTGACGTACGCCGCGGCCGCGTGCACGCCTGCGGGTCCGCTGCCGATGACCAGGAGGCCGAACGGCTGAGTGGGGGTGGAGTCCATGAGTCCTCTCGTACCCCGCGATCGCTTACTCAACGCGAGCTGATCCGTACCGACCGCAGCGGACCTTGTGTCTGGCACCGGGCCAAGCGCCCAGGTCTCCGCGCCGATGTGGACGCACATACGCGGTGGAAAGTCGTGGGTCATCGCTCCCATGACGATGTACTCACGCGCCCGGGTGATGCTCCTGTTGATCGACAGCCCGTCGCGAAAGTGGAGTACGCCATGTCGGTCAACATCCCCCTGCCGTCCCGGCCCGCCCATCCGGTCGGTTTGACCCCCGGCCAGCGACTCCGGCGCCTTCTCCTGCAGGCGTTCCCCTGGTTCACCGATCGCGAGGAAGCTCCGGCGCGACTGGTCCTCATCCCAGTCGGGTTCCTGCCGGTCACGCTGGTCGCCGCGGCTGCGTTCGGGGTGGCCGGCCTCCACGAGCTCGCCTGCTACCTCCTGGTGCCGGCCCTGGCGCTGGTCGCCGGCGTACTCGTCTGGCGTCCGAAGTGGGCATCCACGGCGCTTTGGGCGCTCGGGGCAGGCATCGTTGCCACCGTGCTTTACGACGTGTACCGGGGCTCCTTCCTCGCCCTCGGCCTCATGCAGGTCGACCCGATCCCGCACATCGGCGTCGCGCTGCACCTCGATCCGGCCTGGGTGTTCGGCTACCTGTGGCGCTACTTCGGCAACGGCGGAGGAATGGCCGTCGCGTTCTTCGCGCTGGGGTTTCGCGGCGTGCGGACCGGCATCCTCTATGGCCTGTTCGTCTGCAGCGGTCTGCTGTTCGTCCTGGTCGCCGCGCCGTACGGCCAGGAGATGCTGTTCCCGCT
>JBKJON010000219.1:0-11291 GCA_046595715.1 Marmoricola sp. | reverse complement strand
CGGTGCGTGCGTGGTCGCTCATCGTGGCCACGTGGGAGACCGAGCGGGCCAGGTCGGCCAGGCTCGCGGAGGTGTGGACCTGCCAGAAGCGGAACTGCTTCTTGTCCACGAACCCGAAGTAGGGGGTCTCCATCATTGGTGTTGCGGCCTCGTCGTCGGAACCGGCGCCCGGCGAGATCAGCCGCTTGAGCCGTTTCACCCACGGGATGCTCACGTCGTAGGTGTTCCACACCAGGGCGACGACGCCCCCGGGTCGCAGCACGCGCGCGATCTCGGCCATCGCCAGGTCGTGGTCGAACCAGTGGAAGGACTGGCCGCAGACCACCAGGTCGACCGAGCGCGACCGCAGCGGGATGTGCTCGGCGGTGGCGACGACGCGCTTCACGGGGACCCGGACCGCCAGCCTCGCCAGCATCTCCGGGAGCGGGTCGGTGGCCAGGACGTCATGCCCGTTGGCGTGCAGCACCTCGGTGAGCTTGCCCGTGCCGGCGCCGAGCTCGAGCACCACGGAGTGGCCGGCCCCGGTCATCCAGGCCACCGCATCGGCGGGGTAGGACGGGCGAGCGCGGTCGTAGGCCTCGGCCACCGGCCCGAACGACTGTTCAGGGGGTGGGCTCTTCCCGCGCTTGTGCTGGCTCCTGGGCTCGCTCATCGTGCGCTCGAAGTTACCCGATAGCCTTCCGGCCGTGTCCCACCCGTCCACCGAGCCTCCCTCACCCGCGTCCGGGGACCCGCTCACCTGGTTGACCGAGCTCGAGGGGGTGCCCTCCGCCTTCGCCGCGACCCGCGACGGCATCGACGTGATGCTGCGCGACCGCGGGCTTCGGCGTACGACCCCCGAGCAGACGGCCGAGTCGCTGTTGCGCGGCGCGCACGCGAGTGCGGTGCTGGAGGGGTCGGAGTCGTCGATGGGCGAGGTCCGGGCCGACTCCGGCGACCCGGTCGCGCGGGCGGCCGTGCGGGTGAGCAGCGAGATGCTCGCGCTCGTCCCGGTGCTCGGTCGCTCGCCGGCGCAGGCGTTCGCCCGCCTGCACTCGCTCACCGGTGGCGCCTCGGCCGGGCAACCGGTCTCGCCCGAGGCTGCCACGCGTCTCCAGTCGCTGTCCCGGACGCTGCTCGCCACCTCGGCGCCGGCCCTCCTCGTGGCCGCGCTCGTGCACGCCGACCTGATGGCCACCTCGCCGTTCGCCGACCACAACGGGATAGTCGCCCGGGCGGCGGAGCGGCTGGTGCTCGTCGCACGCGGGGTCGACCCGGCCTCGCTCGTCGTACCCGAGGCGGGGCACCTGGCCCTGCGCGCGGAGTACGAGTCGAACCTGCGCGGCTACCGCGACGGAGGCCGGAGCGGTCTGCACGCCTGGCTGCTCTACGCCGCGGAGGCACAGGCGAAAGGCGCCGAGGCGAGCCCGCTGCGGTCGGGTTGACCGGGCCTGCGCACCTGCCGGAAAGATGAGCGGCACCGGGATCCCCCAGACAGATCTGAGGATTCTCGATGCCGCTCTACACACGGAACTGGTTACCAAGCGTGCACTGTCTAAATGTGGCCCCCGGAGCATCCGGTCCTGACCAACACCCTGTAGAAGGGTAGATCGCCGCGTGGGTACCGCAACCGTGTGAGTCTGTGGAGTTGTCACTCCTTTGTACGCCGCGCTCCGTGGCACTACAAGGCCACTCGCATCTTGACTTTTCAGGCGGTGGCGCGGCGACGCCTGACGCCGAGCCAGTACGCCGCACCGATCGCTGCGACGCTCCCCACCGTGAGCGCAGCGATGGCAGGCACGGCCGGTGGCAGCCGGACCCGGCCGCGCAGGGCGACCGGCTTGTCGAAGACGAGGATCGGCCACCCACGTTCGCGGGCGATCCTGCGCAGGTCCTTGTCAGGGTTGACGGCGGAGGGATGCCCGACCGCCTCGAGCATGAAGACGTCGGTGACCGAGTCGCTGTAGGCGTAGCAGCGGTCGAGGTCGTAGCCGCGCTTGCGGGCCAGGTCGTTGATCGCCTTGGCCTTGTTCTCTGCATAGGCGTAGAAGCGGATGCCGCCGGTGTACTTCCCGTCCGCGACCTCCATCCGCGTCGCGATCACCTTGTCCGCACCGAGCATCGCGCCGATCGGCTCGACGACCTCCGAGCCGCTGGTCGACACGATGATCACGTCGCGCCCGGCCAGATGGTGCGCCTCGATCAGGCTGACGGCCTCGTCGTACACGAGCGGGTCGACGATGTTGTGCAGGGTGTCGGCGACGATCTGGTTCACCGTCTCGACGTCCCAGCCGGCGCAGAGCTGCGACATGAACTGCCGCATCTTCTCCATCTGGTCGTGGTCGGCGCCACCGACCAGGTAGACGAACTGGGCGTACGCCGACCTCAGCACCGCCCCGCGGGAGATCAGGCCGCCCGCCTGGAACTCGCGGCTGAACGCCAGCGTGCTCGACTTCGCAATGATCGTCTTGTCGAGGTCGAAGAACGCTGCCGTCGGTCGGGCCACCGGGCTCATGCCTTGAAGTGTAGGCAGAACGACCGATTCGCCAACGGGGACAGCCATTTCGCGTCCACAGGCGGGGTTTGCCCAGCCGCTGTCCACAGGACAGCGTGCTCCGACGACGTTCTCTCCGGGTCCCGGCGGAGCATCGCCGCATGGACGTCACCGCACCCCTTCTCGTCTCGGCCGACCCGCTGCTCGTCACCGACGTGCAACGACTGTGTGCGGCCGCCGGCGTGGTGCCCCAGGTGGTCCGTGACTCGGCGCAGGCGCTGCGGCTGTGGGTCGGCGCACCGGTCGTGCTCGTGGGCGCGGACTGCGCGACGGCCCTGGCCTCCTGCAGCCCTCCGCGACGGCAGCGGGTGCATGTCCTGGGCCGCTCGCCGGTCGGCGACGGACTGTTCCGCGAGGCGCTGGGTCTGGGGGCCGAGACGGTGGCAGGACTGCCCGCCTCGGAGACCTGGCTGGTCGAGCTGCTGACCGACGTCGGTGACGGTGGGGCGACGCCGGGGGTGACGGTCGGCGTGATCGGCGGTTCGGGCGGTGCTGGGGCCACGATCTTCGCGGCGGCCCTCGCCCAGGTCGCGACGGCGGTGGGGCGGACCCTGCTGGTCGACGCCGACCCGATCGGTGCCGGCATCGACCGGGTGCTCGGGCTGGAGACCTCGGACGGCGTCCGCTGGGACTCGATGCTGCAGACCACCGGCCGGCTCAGCTCACGCTCCCTGAGGGAAGCCCTGCCACGAGCGGGGAACCTGTCGGTCCTGACGTGGCCGACCGACCGACCGGCGTCGTTGCAGGCCTTCGCGGTGCGTGAGGTGCTCTCCGCGGGGCGACGCGGGTTCGACACCGTGGTGGTCGACCTTCCTCGCCACCGTGACGCGGTCGTCGACGAGACGATCAGCCGTTGTGACCACGTGGTGCTGGTCTCCACCCTCACGGTGCCGGGGGTCAGCTCCGCGGCGCGCGTCGCCCACCGCCTGCCGGAGATGACGCCGTCGTGCCACCTGGTCACCCGGGGTGGCCGGGGTGGCGTCACCCCTGAGTCGGCAAGTCGTCTCCTGCGGATCCCCTTGCTGGCGGCGATGTCGGACCAGCGCGGGCTCGACGAGGCCATCAACCTGGGGGCAGGACCGACCCGGACCCGGCGCGGTGCCCTCACCCGTGCAGCCCGCTCCGCCGCTGCTGCGCTTCTCGTGACGCGGGAAAGCGTCGCGGCATGAGCGAGGCGCTGTCGGCGGGCGAGATCGCCGGGTTGCTGGACGGCGTCCGCGAACGGCTGGCACGCGACGCCGCTCCGCTGACCCCACAGCTCGTGGCGCAGGCCTTGCGCGAGCAGGGTCGGCCGGTGGGGGACGCGACGGTGCTGGCGGTGCACGACGCCCTGCGCCGAGACGTCGTCGGCGCCGGCCCGCTCGAACCGCTGCTGCGGCTGGAGGGCGTGACCGACGTACTCGTCAACGGGGCCGGGCAGGTGTGGGTCGACCGAGGCAGGGGACTGGAGCTCACCGGCATCGTCTTCCCCGACGACCACGCCGTCCGCCGCCTGGCGCAGCGGCTGGCGGCCTCGGGAGGCCGACGCCTTGACGATGCCTCGCCCTATGTCGACCTCCGGCTGCCGGACGGGTCCCGCTTCCACGCCGTGCTCGCACCGGTCTCGCGCCCGGGCACGGTGCTGTCGCTGCGAGTGCCTCGCCAACGGGTCTTCACGCTGGCGGAGCTGGTGGACGCCGGAGCCGTCGCTGCCGAGGGCGCAGCACTGCTCGAGCTGGTGGTGCAGCGGCGCCTCGCGTTCCTGGTGAGTGGGGGCACCGGGTCGGGGAAGACCACCTTGTTGAACGCCCTGCTCTCGCTGGTGGGCCGCGAGGAGCGGCTGGTGCTGGTGGAGGACGCCTCGGAGCTGCGGCCCGAGCACGAGCACGTCGTCGCTCTGGAGGCGCGACCGGCCAACATCGAGGGTGCGGGCGAGATCACCCTGCGCACTCTGGTACGACAGGCACTGCGGATGCGTCCGGACCGGCTTGTCGTGGGGGAGGTGCGCGGAGCCGAGGTGGTGGACATGCTCGCCGCCATGAACACCGGCCACGAAGGTGGGTGTGCCACTGTCCACGCCAACTCGGCGGCCGACGTGCCGAGCCGCATCGAGGGCCTGGCCCTGGCAGCCGGGCTCAGCCGGGCGGCGGTGCACAGCCAGCTGCACTCGGCGGTCGACGTGGTCATCCACCTGGGGCGTGGCCTCGACCGCCGGCGCCGGGTCCGCGAGATCGGTGTGGTCACCCGTGGTCGTGACGGCGACGTCGAGGTGCTCAGCGGGGTGAGGTTCGCGGCGGACGGGACCGTGCTCCCGGGGCCGGGTGTCGACGAGCTCGCAGGACTGATCGAACCGTGATGCTGCCTGGGTCCGGGGTTCAGGGGACGACGCTGCTGACCGTGGCGCTGGCGGTCGCCACTGCCGTCCTGCTGGTGCCGGCCCGGCCCAGGGTGGATGAGGGTGCCCGGACCCGGGCCCTGTCGCCTGCGCTGGTGCCGCTTGCGGTCGCCCTGTCCGTGCTGGCCCTGTGGTCCTGGCTGAGCACCGAGCGGTTCGCGCTGGTGGCGTTGCTCGCTGGGGTCGCCTCGGGCGTGGTCCGTCTCGTGCATCGACGGCGGCAGTCCAGGGTGGCCGAGCAGCGCGCTGACGAGGTGCTGGCGGTGTGCGACGCGCTGTCGTCGGACCTCGCCGCGGGACAACCGCCGCTCCTGAGCCTCGACCGTGCGGCCGCCGAGTGGCCCGAGTTCGCCCCGGTGGCCGTCGCGGGACGCATGGGCGCCGACGTCCCGGCGGTGCTGAGGGAGCTGGCCACCCGGCCCGGTGCCCGGCAGCTGCGCACCCTGGCTGCGACCTGGCAGGTCGCCCACGACACCGGCTCCGGCCTCGCGGCGGCGATCGGCGAGGCGGCTGCCTCGATCAGGGAGGACCGGCGTACGGCGCGGCTGGTGGCGGCCGAGCTGGCCGCCGCGCACGCCACCGCCCGGATGCTGGCGGTGCTGCCGCTGGGAGTTCTCGTCCTCGGCTCCGGCATCGGGGGAGACCCGATCGGGTTCCTGACCGGTTCTGCGGCCGGGCTCGTCTGTCTTGCGCTCGGGCTCGGCCTCTCCTTCACCGGACTGCTCTGGCTCGAGCGGATCGCCGACCGGGTGTTGGCGCGATGACGTGGTTGGTGGCTCTTCTCGTCGGGGTGACGGTGCTCCTTCTCCTCGGCCGGAGTCCGAGCCTCGATCCCCTCCTGGTCGCCGCCGGTCCGGTTCCCGCAGTGCGAGCACGGGGACCGGCGCCGTTGCTACGGCTGCGCCCGTTGCTCGCGCTGGTCGCGGGCGGCGGAGGCTGGGTCATGGTCGGTGGCGCCTTCGGGGTGGCCGCTGGCGTCGTGTGCGCGGTGGCGGTGTGGGTGGTTCTCGGCCGCACCGAGGACCCCGCCGTCGTACGCCGCCGCGAGCTGCTGGTCGAGGACCTCCCCACCGGTGTCGACCTCCTCGGCTCGTGCCTGGACGCCGGTGCGGCTCCGGAGTCGGCGCTGGTCGCTGTCAGCAGGGCACTCGGTGGCCCTGTGGGCGAGGAGCTGCTGGCCATCCACCACCGGCTGGAGATCGGGGTGGACCCTGCACGGGTGTGGCGAACCGTGGCTGCCCATCCGCAGCTCGGGCTGCTGGGCCGGGCGGTGGGTCGCGCCCACGAGACCGGGGCGCCGGTCGGGGTGGCGGTCCACCGACTGGCGGAGGAGCTCCGCGACCGGGCACGCGCAGAAGTGGAGACCCGCGCCAGGAGCATCGAGGTGCAGGCAGCGGCACCCCTCGGGCTGTGTCTGCTCCCCGCCTTCGTCGTGCTCGGGGTGGTCCCGATGGTGGTCGGTGTCTTCGGCTCGATGCAGCTGTTCCTGTGACCGCCGACCGTCCACAGGCCGCCCGACCACCGAGGTTCTCCACCGGTCCGAAACTGCGGGTGGCGGAAGGGTCGGAGGTCGAGAAATCTCATCCCTGTCAGGGAATTCGTCCGGATCAGCAGGTCCGGGCCAGCAGTCAGGAGAAGTCATGAGCAACACCTCACTCGCCCTCGTTCGGGACGACGCCAGCATGGTCCGGGACGAGGCCGGGGCCACCACCGCGGAGTACGCCACCGTCACGGGATGCGGCGTCGGCTTCGCGGCGGTGCTCTTCAAGTTCCTCACCAGCGACATGGGGCAGCAGCTCCTGAAGTTCATCTTCAACGCCATCAAGGGCCTCCTGCCCTTCTGAGGGATCCGGGACCGGCCGGCGGGGTGGGATGGGGCTGCCCGTCCCGCCGGTCACACCAGCTGTCAGTCATCAGTCATCAGGAACCAGGAGAGACTCGTGCGTCGACGTCGTGAGTCCGGAGCCGTCACGGCCGAGACGGCGGTCGCGCTCCCCTTGATCGCGGTCTTCGCCCTGTCGATGGCGTGGTTGGTCAGCGTGGGCATCACCCAGGTGCGGGCCCTCGACGCGGCCCGCGAGACCGCGCGTGCCGTGGCGCGCTCCGACGGCACCGGGGAGGCGCTCGCCCTCGGCCAGCGCGTCGCACCGTCCGGCTCCCGCATCACCGTGGGCCACGAGACAGGCACCGTGGTGGTGAGGGTGAGCAGCCCGGTCAACGGACCAGCCGGCCTCTTCGGCCACTGGGCCACGTTCCGGGTCGAGGCAGAGGCCGTCGCTGCCCAGGAGCCGGAGCAGTGAGGAGACCTCGCGACCAGTCTGGCGCGGCCACGATCCTCGCCGTCGCCATGATGGGATTCCTGGTCACCGTCACGGTCGCCGCGACCGGCGTCGTCGGGGTCGTGGCGGCCCATCGTCGGGCTCAGTCGGCTGCTGACCTGTCCGCGCTCGCGGGAGCAGCTGCCCTCCAGGACGGAGGGGACGCCTGTCGACGGGCCGGATCCATCGCGGCCCGCAACGGTGCCGCCCTGCGACGGTGCGAGGTGGACGACTGGACGGTGACGGTGGTGGTCTCCCGAGAGCTACGGCTTCCCGGCAGCTCGATGGAGCTCGCCGCCCGTGGTCGGGCCGGACCGGTGAGCCGGCTGAGCGCCCCGTGAGGTCCTCGCCTCTGTCGGGAAGCGCAGGAGGTCGCCCGGCCTCGTGAGGCCGTCGTCAGCGATTGTCGTGCTCGGTGTCGTCGTTGCCGTCCCGGTCGTCGCGCTTGTAGGCGTCCAGCTTGTTGCTGAGCTCGCTGACCTTCTTGCGGTCCGACCGGCGGGCCGACGCGCGCTTGGCCGCGTTGCGGAACATGCCCAAGCTCAGGACGAAGAGCAGCAGCGTGCCCATGCCGGCGAAGAAGACGAGCGAGGCGCTGCCCGTGATGTTGAAGGCGCCCATGTCGATGACGGTGGTGTCGTTGCCCCCGAAGAGGGCCGCGATCACGAGCAGGACGGCGACGATCAGGACGAGGAGCGCGGCGACGAACACAGGAGGGTCCTCTCGAGAAGTGGTGCACCGACCTTAGTGCGCCCGCTCGGGCCTAGCTCTGCGGCGCGCCCGTCAGCAGGAGGTCGAGCAGTGCGATCGCACCGTCCTTGTCGAGCGGGTTGTTCTGGTTGCCGCACTTCGGGGACTGCACGCAGGACGGGCAGCCTTCCGCGCAGCCGCAGGAGGAGATCGCCTCCCGGGTCGCCCGGAGCCACCGGGCCGCCGCGTGGAACCCGCGCTCGGCGAAGCCCGCACCACCCGGGTGCCCGTCGTGCACGAAGACGGTGAGCTTCCCGGTGTCGGCGTGGAGCGCGGTCGAGACACCGCCGATGTCCCAGCGGTCACACGTCGCGAAGAGTGGCAGCAGCCCGATCGAGGCGTGCTCCGCCGCGTGGGCGGCCCCGGGAAGGTCGGCCTCCGACAGTCCGGACCCGGTTAGGACATCGGCCGGAAGGGTCCACCACACGGCCGTCGTCTGGAGCAACCGTTCGGGCAGGTCGAGCGGCTCCTCGCCGAGGACCTCGCCGCTGGGCACCGCGCGCTTGAGGAAGGAGACCACCTGATGGGTCACCCGCACGCTGCCCAGGCTCAGCCTGGCCTCGCCCCAGGTGGTCGCCGCGCGCTCGTCGAGGATCTCGATGTCGGTGATCTCCCGCGCGGACGTCGAGTAGTCGGGGTCCGCCTGCACCACGACGGCCACCGACTCCTCGAGGTCGAGGTCGTCAACCAGCCAGGTCTCGCCCTGGTGGAGGTAGACCGCGCCCGCGTGAGCGGTGGCGTGGGAGGACGAGTGGTCGACGGTGCCGAGGACACGTCCGGTCCCGGACTCGATGAGCCGCACGGGAGTGCCGCCCGAGGAGCGGATGTCGGCCAGGTCGCTGGCCCGGCGACGGTCGGTCCAGAACCACCCGTGGGGACGTCGCCGCAACAGGCCGCCCGCGGTCAGCGCGTCCACGGCGGTCCGGGCGCCCGGACCGAACAGCGGCAGGTCGGCCAGGGTGAGGGGTGACTCGGCCGCGGCGGCACACAGGTGTGGTCCGAGGACGTAGGGGTTGTCGGGATCGAAGACATTGGCCTCGACCGGCTGTCCGAGCAGCGCCTCGGGGTGGTTGACGAGGTAGGTGTCCAGCGGGTCGTCCCGGGCCACCATCACCCCCAGCGCGTCGCGTGCGCCGCGCCCGGCCCGTCCGACCTGTTGCCACAGCGCAGCGCGGGTGCCGGGGAACCCCGCGAGCAGGACGGCGTCGAGCCCGCTGATGTCGATGCCCAGCTCGAGCGCGTTGGTCGCGGCCAGTCCGAGGAGCCGGCCCGACCGCAACGCCTCCTCGAGCTCACGCCGCTCTTCGGGGAGGTAGCCCCCGCGGTAGGCCGCGACCTGGTCCACCAGGCTGGCGTCGACCTCGCCCAGCAGCCGGCGGGCGGCCAGGGCGACCGTCTCCACACCGCGGCGCGAGCGCACGAAGGCCAGGGTCCGCACCCGCTCGACGACCAGGTCGGTCAGCAGGTCCGCGACCTCGCTGGCGGCCGAGCGACGTACGGGAGCGCCATTCTCGCCTTTGCCGGGGACGAACGGTGGCTCCCAGAGCGCGAGCGCGGTGCGTCCTCGTGGCGACCCGTCGTCGATGACGGCGATGACGTCGTGCCCGGTCAGCCGGGTGGCCGAGACCTCTGGCTCGGCCACGGTCGCCGAGGCCAGGACGAAGGTCGGGTGGGCGCCGTACAGTGCTGCGACACGCCGGAGACGGCGGATGATCTGGGCGACGTGGGCCCCGAACACACCGCGGTAGTGGTGGCACTCGTCGATGACGACGTAGCGCAGCGAGCCGAAGAAGCGTGACCAGCGGGCGTGACCCGGCAGAAGCGAGCGATGGAGCATGTCGGGGTTGGTGAGGACGTACTCGCAGTGGTCGCGCGTCCACTCCCTCATCTCGGGGGTGGAGTCACCGTCGTGGGTTCCGCACCTCAGGTCGGGAAGGTCGAGACGTCTCAACGCGGCGAGCTGGTCCTGGGCCAGCGCCTTGGTCGGCGCGAGGTAGAGGACGCTCGCGCCACGCTGCCCCTTGGGGCCGCGGCTCGACTCGATCGCCTCCAGGCCCGGAAGTAGGTAGCACAGGGACTTGCCCGACGACGTGCCGGTGGAGACCACGGTGTGCTGGCCGCCGTGAGCGAGGTCGGCGGCAGCCCGCTGGTGGGTCCAGGGTGTGGGGACGCCGGCGCCCTCGAACGCCTCCCGCACGGGGTCGCCGAGCCACGCCGGCCAGCTCGACTCCCGAGCCGGTCGCGGTGGCACGATCTCAAGGTGCCTGAGGCTCTCTGCTCGCCCGGGGGCAGCGCTGAGCCGGCCCATCAGCGTTTCGAGATCCATCACCTGCACCCCGTCAGTGTTTCAGCGACCTCTGACGGTCTGCCCACGGCGTGTCCGCGAACATGGTTCAATACCCACGTTGATGTGGAAACCGTTGAGGCGGGGGACCGGAGCCGGTCCGCTGGCTCGGAGGAGAGACCGTGGATCTTTCGCTGCAGACCCGTGAGGTCGACAATCGCACGATTGTCGCTGTCGGGGGCGAAATCGACGTCTACACGGCTCCGAAGCTGCGCGACAAGATCTCCGAGCTCGTCGGTGAGGGTCGTCACAACCTGGTGATCGACATGGAGGGCGTCGACTTCCTCGACTCGACCGGGCTCGGTGTCCTTGTCGGCGGCCTGAAGAAGGTCCGCGCCCACGACGGGACGATGGAGCTGATCTGCTCCCAGGACCGCCTCCTCAAGATCTTCCGGATCACGGGGCTGGCCAAGGTCTTCACGATCCACGCGTCGGAGTCAGCGGCGCTCGGCGCCTGACCCACGACAAGACGGGCGGGTTCGGTCGAGCGGCTGTCACGACACGCTCGGGAGTGTGAACCCGGTCACTGCGGTGCGCCCTGTGGCACGTAGACTCCGCGGCGGTCAACTACTGACAAACCCCGAGGAGAAACATGACCGGGCTGATCCCCGCTGTCGTGGCACTCGACGGAGCCAACCTCGTACTGGTCATCATCGTCGCCGTGATCGCGCTCGTCGCGCTCGCGCTGGCAGGGATGTTCCGCAACGAGGTCCTGGCGGCCGACGAGGGCACCGACAACATGAAGAACATCGCGCACGCGGTGCAGGAAGGCGCCAACGCCTACCTCACGCGTCAGTTCCGCACGCTCGGCATCTTCGCCGCTGTCGCGTTCGTGGCACTGCTCGCGCTCCCTGCTGACGACATGACGGTCAGGATCGGCCGGTCGATCTTCTTCCTGGTCGGTGCCGGCTTCTCCGGAACCGTCGGATACCTCGGCATGGGCCTCGCGGTGAAGGCCAACCTCCGGGTGGC